>JBMFSZ010000459.1:0-2605 GCA_049967315.1 Desulfomonilaceae bacterium | reverse complement strand
CCATTCGGTGTGCATAGATTGGGCAAAGGACGAGATTTCTAGTCATTTTCTGTTCCCTATCCCTACTCAGATATGTTGATTAAGGTCACGAGAGTCCGGACAGTATGGTGGCATAAATTTCGCGTGTGCCGCGTAAAGTGATTCAATACAGGAAATTTATGACTCATTGAACAAGTGGAAAAGGGTCCCTATCCACCTGGATCTGGTTCCAGTTCTTACGGAAGCGATGAAGGTCCAGCCCCTTGAAAACGACAAGATCTTCCTCATTGACGGCCACACTTCCAATCTTGACTCGATCAGAAAACCGTGGAACAAGACTCTGAAGCCAGTGGGCCTTGTCCCAGTTGCAGTTTTAAACGATCTATGTGCAACCTGGCAGACCAATGCGGTGCGGTCTGGAATGGACCAAGAGATCCGAGAGAGGACAATGGGACATTACAACAGGGCAAAAAATGTTAATGAACGTTACGGCAGGATTGGCGACCTGGATCTGGTTAAGGCCATCGATATGGCGCCTTCGACCATGGGAATTCAGAGATTCTTTTAGCTTGCAAAAAACAAACCCGGCAAGGTGGGAAAAACGCTCTGCCGGGAAAAGTGAGAACAAAATGGGAACAAAAACCATTATGTTCAAATCTCAGCGGATGTCGTTTACGTCTGTAACCCACTGCTTTTATGTATCTTTTTGTGGCGGGAGCGACGGGACTCGAACCCGCGACCTCCGGCGTGACAGGCCGGCGTTCTAACCAACTGAACTACGCACCCACTGATCAATTCAGGCATGGTAGGCGGAACAGGATTTGAACCTGTGACCCTCGGCTTGTAAGGCCGATGCTCTCCCGCTGAGCTACCCGCCCAAACATCATTAATACAAGAGTCTCGTTTAGAACGTGCCCTTGATCAAGGCAGAATAATATGCCTAATTAATTCTGTCAAGCAAAATACGGTAAAGTTTCAATCCTCAACAGGGACAAACAATTCATTAAGCGCCTCATTTACCAGCATAAACAACGCGGCATCATGTTTTCCAGACACCCCCGGTCTTGAGTGATATTTGCCTACGAGAATGGCCCGTATCACATAGCTTGAATCATCGGTGTCAAGTCCCGCCAAATCAACCGTTGTAAGAAGCCTTTTGTCCTGAAATAGATCTATTTCATCAATTTCGACAGTTTTTATCTCAGATTCAATCATGGCCAGATTCCCAAAAGGTCCCTCTGCCCATACGACCACTCTTCGGGCGCCATCCAGCCCCACGGCAAACCCCTCAAAAAAACTAACTATCACTTCTTCCAATTCAGTCAGGGCCTACCAGATCATGCTTTTTCATTTTACTGTAAAGTGTGCTGCGACTTATTCCCATTAACTGTGCCGCTTTGAATTTGTTCCATCCGCACTGTTCCAGTATCGACCTAATATGCTCCCGCTCCAGCGCCCCAAGATTAGCGTCAAAACTTGAGGGTTTCCCAGAGGCGGAAACATTCGCGCACAATTCCTGAGGCAGATCCTCGGGCTTAATCACATCCTCTTTACTCAGGACCATGGAACGCTCCACTGCGTTTTCCAGTTGCCTGACGTTGCCAGGCCAATGGTATTTAAGAATGAGATCCATAGCTGCATCACTGAACCGGTAGACGTTCTTTCCAAGTCTCCGGTTGAAAACGTCAATGAAATTGTTCACCAGTTGCGGGATATCCTCTCTTCGTTCGCGCAATGGAGGAATAGTTATATTTATAACGTTAAGCCGCCAATAAAGATCTTCTCTAAATGTTCCCTGAGCCATACATTTTTTCAGATCCTTATTGGTCGCAGCGATAATCCTCGCGTCCGTAGTCAGTGTCGTTTCGCCGCCAACACGTTCGAATCGTTTCTCCTGAATCACTCTCAACAAAACAACCTGAGTTGGTAAACTTACTTCCCCAATCTCATCCAGGAAAATCGCTCCTCCGTTGGCCTGTTCGAACCTCCCCTTCTTGGCCCTTATCGCCCCAGTAAAAGCGCCCTTTTCGTGTCCAAACAACTCGGACTGTAAAAGCGTTTCCGCATAAGCTGCGCAATTGACCACTACGAAAGGACCTTCCTTGCGAAGACTCTGCTCGTGAATTGCCTTGGCCACGACCTCTTTACCCGTTCCAGATTCACCCTGTATCAGAACATTCGAATCAGAGCCAGCTATGTCAAGGATCAGGTTACAAATGGCTCTCATCTTTTCGGAACGCCCCAAAAGGTTCTCAAGTTTCTGAGCCAGCGTTTGAGTGAGCCTGCGATTTTCACGGCGTTCATGATTAAGACTCTGATATAGACGCCGTATTCGCATCATGGCATTAACTCGGGCGATAAGTTCATCCGGGTCAAATGGCTTGGTCAGATAGTCATCCCCCCCTTTGTTCAACCCCTGTATCTTGAAATCCAGAGTATCATGAATGGTAAATATAATGATCGGAATGTACTGGAATTCGGGATGAGCCTTCAACTTGGAGGCCATTTCCAGGCCGTCCATTCCAGGAAGGTTAACATCGAGCAAAATTATATCCGGATCTGAACCACCCTCGCTTTCGAGATGTTTCAACGCCTCCTCTGCAGACCCGAGCAAAGTGGCCTCAAA
>JBMFSZ010000458.1:0-2628 GCA_049967315.1 Desulfomonilaceae bacterium | reverse complement strand
TCGTGCTTCATTACAGGCCTGGATACTCTCGTAATCCCGATCGGAACCACCTGGGTGCACTATGGCCGAAACGCCCGCCCTTATTCCAACATCCACACCATCTCTAAAGGGGAAGAATGCGTCAGAAACCATAACGGAATCGATTAGTCCGGCGCCAGCGGCGTTGGTCTCGCGTTCCAGTTCAAGTCGTGTATCCTGATCAGCTATTTCATTATAAGGCTTTTTAAATTTTTCATAACAAATTCTATCCCGATACTTTACATGAGCCTTAATTACCGCCAGTTCCGCCACGCCGACCCTGTCCTGCTCACCCGTCCCGATGCCAACTGTACAGCCGTCCTTTACGTACAAAACCGAATTCGAAGTGACCCCTTGTTCCACAGCCCAACCGAAAATCATGTCTTTTATCTCTCGTGGATTGGGACGGCGCTCTATAGCGTACTTGATCCCTTTGTAAGAAGTTTCAGCCGGCTTTAAATCCGAAGGAGATCTTATAGCATTGACGGGTGACTGTTGAACTATCAAACCTCCATCGATAAGCGATTTAAAGTCGACGAACCTCATAGCGCAATAATGCTGGAGCCTGTCCATACGCGGTAATGCCAGGATTCTCAAGTTTTTCCGCCTAGCCAGAATGTCAACAACACCGGGTTCAAAATCAGGGGCTGCGACAACCTCTAGATAGTTTTCCGAAATTAATTCCGCTGTTTGTTTGTCTATAGGCCTGTTAATTAGAGCGGCTCCACCAAAGGCGGCAATTCTGTCCGCCATATTCGCATTGTGATAAGCTTCCGCCGGAGTTGACGCTGTGGCGACTCCCGACGGATTGTTATGCTTCATTATGGCGCACGCGGGCATTTCCGTCAGGTATTTCATGATATTGAGGGCATTGTCAACGTCTGTCAGGTTAGTTTTTCCGGGATGCTTGCCCGCCTGAATCATGTTTTCTTCAGTGATGCCACTAACAAGGCTCCAGCCGGCCCCTATGAACTTGCAACCACCAAGCTCGAGATTTCCTGACGAAAGTTCGTACAGAGCCGCTTCCTGTCCCGGATTCTCCCCGTATCTGAGCCCCTTCTCAACTATCGCGCCACTCGAATCGGCTATCTTCCATGACTTCTTCCTGTATCTCAAGGTTTGCGTCCCAAACTGGATTGTCATTTCGTCGGGAAAATGATCGTCCATAACCTTCCTATACTGTAGCTTCAAATCCTCCATACTGAACCCTTTCGAGATTTGATGAAATCCGGAAGATTTCGGGATAGAACGACTCTACCTCAGTCAACCATTCCTACGAGACGATGTCTTCCGGATGTAGAAGGCCACTTGACATGACCAAAATATTCTATCACTAATTAACCTAAATTATGGAAAATTGTCCACGGGCCAACGGGAATTTAGGAATTTCCCGGGAAAAATTGGCTATAACTGAATCGGGAGCAACTGAGGTGAAAAAAAAAGGGTCTTTGGTCGGTATGTTGGTCATATTCGTAGCTGGAGTTTTGACTGGAATCGGGATATCAGCATGGAAACTAGATACTAGAGGGTCCGCCCCCCTGCAAGCCACAAAGGCGAAAGATTCGGACGAAAAAAATGAGATTCGGTCGCGGATATCTGGGCTGGAAAAAATGTTGGCCGCCAACCCAGACAACCTGGACGCGCTCATACAACTCGGGAACGATCATTTTGATCTCGGAGAATACGACAAATCCATTGACATGTACAAAAAGGCGCTGAAACTCGACCCCTCTAACGCGGAAGTCGCCACAGACATGGGGGTCGCCTACCGCCGCATGGGTAAAACCGACGAATCCATAGATTCGTTCCGAAAGGCCCTGGAAATTGATCCGAACCAGCCTATGGCGATGTTCAATCTTGGCATGGCGCTCCGAGATGACAAAAAAGACCTGCCGGCAGCGCTAAAAGTTTGGAAGACGTTCCTGGCGAAAGCCCCTAACAGCCCCCACGCTGTCATGATTAGACCATGGGTCAAGCAGCTTGAAGAGAAGCTGAACAAAACAAACGACGACACAAGTCACAACAAACCTGATCAAAACTGACGCCGCCGATATAAGCGCCATCCGCGAAAGCAGGCTTACTCCCAGACGACATTGAGGGCATTGGAAGGAAATTTCTTCAACGGTTAGGGGGCTCGTTGCAGCCTAACTCTCAGCGAGTCCGTGGATCAAAAAATCCGTTAATGCGACCAAACCGTGTGTCGGCATGTAATTGCTGGCTGAAACATCGTACAGGATCTTGCTGTAAGGTGGAAATTCATCATCCTTGTCCCAGTGAATCAAGGCGACGGGCAGCCGAGGAAACAAATAAAAAGTAAAACCTATATCACCAAGTTCGTTTGGCCTTCCTCCCCATTTTAAAGCTCTGGCCACAGCCGAATCCCTTCCAGAAGAGAAAATACTGTCAAGCAGCTCCATTGTGCTCTTGGCAAAATGAGCTCCCAGAATGGCCCCGAATTGCAATGACCTGGGATCGATCCACTGGTTCATAACCCTAACCGCGGAGCCCTGATTTTCAGCGGCAGCAAGGAGATGCTGAAGCACAAGCACCTTCATAGCTAGGGTATCAAATTGGGGGTGTTCTGCGCGTAATCGATAAGGAATCAGATCG
>JBMFSZ010000457.1:0-2632 GCA_049967315.1 Desulfomonilaceae bacterium | reverse complement strand
AGATGATTATTAACAAGGAGTGGGGTATTTCGAGAGTAGACAACATCAACCAGGGATCATTCATCATTGAGGAACTCACCGACCTTGTCGAAGAAGCAGTGCTGGTGGAGTTCGATCGACTCTCCCAGCGTGGTGGCGTACTTGGCTCCATGGAAACAGGATACCAGAGGACAAAGATCCAGGATGAGTCGCTTTATTATGAAACACTTAAATCTACTGGCGCATATCCAATTATTGGAGTGAACACGTTTCTTAATCCCAATTCTGACTATGTGGAGCAGTGTGGAATAGAACTGGCGAGAGGTACAGAAGAGGAAAAACAGTCACAACTAAAAAGACTGGCTGAATTCAAGGAACGGAATCGGGAGATATCTCCCATGGCGATGGGACGATTGCACAAGGTAGCTCAGTCGGACGGGAACATATTTGAGGAACTCATGGAAACAGTCAAGTCATGTTCACTAGGACAGATAACCCAAACTCTCTACAAGGCTGGTGGCCAGTATCGGCGAAATATGTGAAGTGAAACACAAAGCTTGACGAATGGAATCACAAGTGTTTGGAGTTTTCGTCTGAATGGGAATCATCCGCAATACCGGGTTTGGTAATTACTACCGTCCTGGGTTCTGTGGCCCGTCCCGAAGGTTTGTGCACAACACGCATCCTGCAAATGCCTGGTGGCAGGGTTATTGCTCCATAGTAGGCTCCGTGGTCATCTGTTGTGACTTCAGAGTAATCTTGCCAGGGACTGTGTGAAACCTGAACGGTCAGGGTAGAATAAGGAAGGTTGGGGAATCCCCCCGTGAAGGTTACCGTATCTCCGGTAACCGAGGCCATCAGGGTGCTTCTCTGTTCAAGACGATCTTCAGGTAGATCGTATTTTCTGTTGACCCTTGAGAACAGGCTGTTCCTGATTTTTCTGTTAAATCGGGTTTCTGAATATTGATAGGGGGCTGAAAACGGGTTTTGCCCGTTAAGTAGCGCTTGCCAGTCGAATGCCATTCGAACCCCAGCCGATATTCCATAATTATGACCAAGAAGGCTGTCCTCACCCTGTTCAAGGGTCATGTTGAACAGCCCATCACGTGAATTAATTGAGAGAGCCGTCCTATAACCTGACATGTTAGAATTTCGGCCGATATATCTATGGGTCGAAGCGTCCAGCCTCAGATCAAGCCAGGAAATTACTGGGGGTAGTAAAAGGCTTATGCGGGCGTCCGCGCCTGCCGGTAAGGACTCATTTAAAAATGAGACCCCACCATTCTTGATTTCCTCTCGTGAGTTTAGTGGGAAATACACGTTCGCGGACAAATTGAGATCCGAAAAATAACCAGGTAAGGCCGAAAATTCTATCCCCGCTCCCGCCTCACGCAAGAAATCCACATCAGATCGCCGCGGTCGTGTCCAATCGTAGAAAGTATGGAAACCAACCATCATTTCGGATGTGATGAGTTGTCGAACGCCTGCTCCCATGGAGTAACTTTCGGTTCTGCCGCTCAAATTTACCCGGGGCGTAAAAAATATGGTTTTGTCCGGCCAGGCTTTGATCGGCAGGAAGCACTCTGTCTTCACCGTAGGCAGGTGCGTCCATTTGTCAAAACTCGCGGAAAAGTCAAAATTGTTTCTGATGGGCGCAGGAAGAGCCATGCGTAGTCCGTAATTAAGGCTGTAAGGCAGATAGCGTTCACTGTGATCGGGTTTCTCCAGTCCTGTCTTCTGCTTGAATTGCTCTACTATGGCTGGAGGTTCAACCGCATGGGGGATTTGGGCCTGGTTTATATGGCCGAGTGATGACGGGAACGCTAAACCAGGCCCCACGGCCATCGCAATGGTAATATAGAAAGTTATCAGGCAAATGTATTTTTTGTATGATATAATCATTATAACAAACTGTTTTTGTTTGATGTATAAACGCTAATAACTTTATTTAATCTTGTCAAGGAAAATGATGTAAAATGATGTAAGGTATTGTCGAGAAAAAGGAAGGAGAGCTTCAGCCATGAGTGAGAATACGAAGACAGGGGTCGAAGATAACAACTTGAAAACCGATCCGGTCCAACCTGCGTCAGATGCGACGGACGTCACGCGCCGCGGCTTTCTTGCCAGCAGTCTGACTGTTGTGGGATCATTACTGGTCGGCCAATCTGTCACTTATTCCGATCAACTGCCTGTCAAGGCTGGGGCGCATAGCACTCTGGATGTGAGCGCTTTGCGGAAAATCATCAAGGGTCGAGTCCTGACCAAGTCGGACGCCGACTTCGAGAAGGTCGCTCTCAACGTTTGGAACAAGTATGGCAACGATAACCGTCGGCCTCAATTAATTGTTCGCGTAGCAGACGAACACGACGTTATCGAAGCGGTTAGATATGCAAGAACCAACAAACTAAAAATCGCCGTTCGTGGTGGAGGGCACAACTGGTGCAATCCTTCGCTGCGGAACGGGGGCATGATGATCGATCTGACCAATCTCAATCGTGTAATTTCCATTGATCCAAAGACTCGCAAAGCGGTGGTCCAGCCAATGATCTCTAACCGGGAGATTCAACGCCAGCTAAACGCGCTCCATTTGTCCTATCCCAGTGGGCATTGTCCGCCAGTCAAGTTGAGCGGTTATGTGCTCGGTGGAGGCATG
>JBMFSZ010000456.1:0-2682 GCA_049967315.1 Desulfomonilaceae bacterium | reverse complement strand
TGAACGAAGCATCTCTCAAAATCATAACAGTTACGACCAAGACATGTTTCGGCTGTAGAACAAATTTCAGCCCACAATGGACTTTCATCGGGTAGATTGTCTATTTCAGCTCTGTCACCCTCTCCGTCGGCGAGCGTGATTTGATACCATTTAACAATGTTTTCAAGAAGATTCTCTTCCCACTGTTCATAAAAGCTCGGTTGACGGAGAAAATTTTTGAATCTTTGGTGACAGATAAAATTGCCTCTACCTTTTAAAAGAGCAACTTCCAGTTTCGGGAAAATTGCTTTTTGGACAATTGGAATATCTTTAAAGAAAAGTTGTTCCTGCAGGTTTTTTGTACCAGTGGAAATGGTTACCTTCTTTTCACTCAGAATAGCGGCGACCAGGTAAGCCAAAGTTTTCCCAGTCCCAGTGGGAGCTTCAACTATTAGAACGTCTTCCGAAAGTAGGGCTGAAAGCGCAGCTTCAGCCATAATGGTCTGCTGTTCGCGGTACTCATATCCTGGAATGATGTTCGCCAATATTCCTTCGGGGCCCAAAATTTCCCTGATTTTCAGCCTTGAGGACATTTTAAAGTTTTTCAAATCAAATTCCCGTCGTTTGAGCTCAGTCTCTTTTCTGATTTTGTAATTTTTGGTTACTGGTGGGCCCGGATTTTCTCGATTTATTGTATTTTGCAGCCAGCTTTAGCACGTTTGGAGCCCATTCCCGAGCCCCCAAAGCATGCAGATGGAGGTATGTCCCCAGGGCGTTGTTTCGGAAAATACCGTCGTTTGATCCATTTATTCCATGGCCTCTCAAAACTTTGAATGCGTACGAATTTCGGTCAGGCTTACCTGCGGATATGTATGAGTAGTGAAACTCGTGTCCACTAAGGACGGTTCCGACTTCGAAAAATGGATTAGAAGCAGTAACTTCAACCGTCATATAACCATGACCTTGAGGTCGTCTTTCGAGCACAGTAACTACATCGAAGACTCCAACCATGGGAAACGTCGCATTGTCGATAACCAGTTCCTTGGCTAGGTACATTAGTCCACCACATTCCGCATATACAGGGAGCCCAGATTCAACGGCTTTATAGAGGGATTCCTTAAATATAGTGTTTTTTGCCAAATTCTCGGCGTGGGTTTCAGGGAATCCTCCACCAATATAAAGAGCATCGACCGTCGGAAAAGGTTTTGCCTCAAGCGCAGTAATTTCTACTAATTTAGCCCCGGAAGCTTTCAAAGCTTCAAGATTTTCAGGGTAGTAGAATTGAAACGCTGAATCTTTTAGCACGCCAATAGTTATGTCATTATGCGAGATCCCTGTTATTTTCTGCGCCTTAACAAAATCGTCGCAAGCAAACGGTGAAGCCGATCGACCCATTTCAATGAGCCTGTTAATATCTATCGACTGTTCCGCCACTGTCGCAGATTGAAATATTAGATCGTCAGCGCTTGCGTGCTCAAATAGTGGTAAGAGACCAAGATGTCTTTGGGGAAAATTCTCCAGTGGCAGTTTGCGGACACACCCAATTACGGGTATATCACAATAATCCTCTATTGACTGACGTAAAGTCTTCTCGTGTCTTGCCCCAGAGACCTTGTTGAGTATTACGGCATTTATCAATACCGAAGGATCCAGGAGCTTGCATCCGAGGACCAGCGCTGCGGCTGTACGAGTCATTTTCGACGCGTCAACCACGAGCGTCACAGGACAGTCCAAAAGCTTCGCCAGTTCGGCCGAACTATACTGTCCGGACGCGTTTACGCCATCGTACAAGCCCCTATTGCCCTCTATTATAGACATGTCCACGCCGGCAGAACCGACGCAAAAAGAACTCTTGATCGCGTTGCTGTCAAAAAGATAGGAATCAAGGTTATGACACTCGCTCTGTGCAGCTTTGCCCAACCATCCGGCGTCAATATAGTCGGGGCCTTTTTTAAAAGTGGCTATCGACAACCCCCGATTTCTTAAAGCGGCTGTTATTCCTAGAGTAAGTAGTGTTTTTCCAGCGCCACCTCTAAGGGCGGCAACCATGAACCTCGGGGATTTTTGCATTTGTCGAGTTTTCGTTTTGGAGTATTTTAGTAAGTTGGAATTCAGAAGCTTTTCGAATCATGGCATCTGCCCACCCGGGTTCGCCCAGAGCGTGAACATGAGCGTATAGCGCCAGTGTATTTTTTACACTGAGTCCATCGTGTCTACCATCAAAGCCATGGCCCCTTAGAACGTCAAATGTTCCGCAGGAGTTTCGATTGTCGTGAATAATCATTGTAGAATAGTGGAATTCGTGGCCTTTCAATGTTTTTCCGGACTCGAAAAAAGGATTGTTTGGTCTGGCTCTTAGTTCTACGTACCCTAGTCCTTGAGGTTTTCTGTTCAATATCGAAGTAGACTGAAAAGCCCCAACCATGGGATATTTATTATGATCTACCACCAAATCCTGGGCCAGAAACATGAAGCCACCGCATTCAGCGTACACTGGGCCACCTGATTCGATAAAAGATTTGACAGAAGCCAAAAATGGCCTGTTGTTCGAAAGGCGATCAGCGTTGGTTTCAGGAAATCCGCCACCAATATAAAGGGCGTCAATATCAGGTAAAGATCCCGATTCCAGGGCGCTAACCTCGATAACATGTGCGCCACGGGATGTAAGGGCTTCTATGTTCTCGGGATAATAAAACTGGAAAG
>JBMFSZ010000455.1:0-2691 GCA_049967315.1 Desulfomonilaceae bacterium | reverse complement strand
CTTTCAGAAAAATATGCCACCACAGTCTGTGAATCTCCAAAATATCTTGACGCCCCCAGCCAGATCAGAATGGCTACAGTCAACAGGAACACAGCTATTAGAAACAGACCTACTTTAAACTTTGTTGACTGCTTGTACATGTTATTCTCCAGCAAACCCGTCCGACGCCTATACTTAACAGTAGCGTTTTGCCATCATTGACACATTAAATTCTTGGAAGTCAAATGTCTTAACAGCATGTGAAATTCTATTTCATTTCCGACAATCGACAAAAGGTCTTTGTTCTAGCCCGAATGTATCCGAAAGAAATCGTGGACTCGAGGATCCGTAGAATAATCCCTGAGTTCGCGAGGCGCTCCTTCAGCAATCACCGTTCTGTCAACAGGATCCAGCAAAATCGCACGGTTGGCTATCGCGAACGCGCTCCTGAGTTCATGAGTTATAACCACAATTGTTGTACCAATGGATGAATTTATTTCCAGGATGGTTTGATCAAGTTCAGCGCTAGTAAGAGGATCCAGACCAGTCGAAGGTTCATCAAAAAAAAGAATTTCAGGGTCCAGAACCAAGGCCCTGGCCAAAGCGGCCCTTTTTTTCATACCTCCACTTAACTCATCAGGTAACTTCCTCGCAGAAGCGCTTAGGCCTACAAGATCCAGTTTCAAATAAACGACTTCTTCTATGACATCTTCGGGTAGAGATGTTAACTGTCGTAACGGCAGAGCGACATTGTCGGCTATAGTCATTGAGCTGAAAAGCGCTCCGCCCTGAAATAGAACTCCTAACTTTCTTAAAATGTTTAATTGGGGGTTGTCAGAGATCGGCTCCATTTTGGTGTCACCATAATAAATTTCCCCCTTCATTGGTTGGAGCAAACCTACCATAACTTTAAATAGTGTTGTTTTCCCACATCCAGAGCGACCCATTACAGCAAAAACTTCACCCTTAGAGACATCAAATGAAATATCACGAATCACTATCTGTTCAGCATAGCCTGCTGAAATGTTACGAACAGAAATTGCCGAGGCTGATCGCTTTTCTGTCAAAACCCACCCCTAAAAGCCTAAAAAATCTAACGTTAAACAATACTTTGAAAAACTAAAATGACCAGATTCTTGGGAAATAGTAAAACAGAACAGCAAACACAGCGTTCGTCACTGTCAAAACAAATATGCAAGTAACCACGGCTGAGGTTGTAGCTGCGCCAACACCTTCGGCTCCGCCTCGAACCTGAAAACCTCTGAGACAACCTATGCCTGCAATTTGAATCCCAAAAATGAAGCTTTTTATCAAGCCCTTTAACACATCACTTATTTCCAGGACTTTTTTTACTTGATTGAAATAAGCCGCTGGTGTGACATCAAGAGAAAATCCCGCCACAAGACATCCACCAATTATTCCCATTATATCCGCCAGTATTGTGAGACACGGCGCTGCAAGCGCTACGGCAATGATCCTTGGACAAACAAGGTAAAATACAGGATCTATTCCCAGCACTCGTAAAGCATCGATCTCCTCTGAAACCTTCATAGAGCCGATGTGTGCGGCATATCCGGCCCCAGATCGCCCCGACACGATCAAAGCTGTTAACAGGGGCCCCATCTCGAGACAAATTGACAGACTTACCAGATCGGCCACGAATATATTAGCCCCAAATTTTCTTAGCTGTATTGCCGCTTGAAATGCGAGTATCGCCCCCATGAGTAGGCTCAGAATCACCACTATTGGAACAGCGTCAACTCCGGCCTTTTCAAAAATCTTTGTGAACCCATCCCATTTGATCGAAGCGGAGCGGCGAAATCCGGACACAAGCGCGTCAACTATCGCTCCCAGAAAAGTTATTATGTCGTAAGCGCTCTGCCTCAGATCCAAAACCCCCTGACCAACCTGTTCAGTGAAATTCGGCTCTTCTATTCCCTCGAGTATATTCCTCCCGCCATTTATCTGGCATTGTCTCGTGTCAAGAAAACGCCTTGCCTCAGCAGGAACACCTGACAAGGTTACCGTATTCTTCAGCGCATTGGCATTGCGGATGAAGTTCCGAATTACCGCTATTCCTGCACCGTCCAGATAGTCTGTCCCACCGAGGTTTAATTCAACATTTTGCAGAGGTTGAGACTCCAATATTCTGTCTAATTCACCCCTGACCACTGCCGCATTCTCTACCGAAACGCTTCCTTCAATCTCGATAAACAATTGATCGAATGATTTTTGTTTGGATCTGACTTGAAACATAAGGTGATCTCAATCCGAAATTACGGATATTTGAGTTTGCGGTCTAAGAAGCATACTACTAACATCTCATGATGTCTCAAAGAAGGATTTTAAGACATCCAATGATCTGGTGACAGGGCTTTTGTGCAGGCTTTCGAAAAAGATTTTCCCATAGCTTTTGGTTAGAATTCTGGTGTCCATGACGCACAACGCCCCGTGGTCAGTTCGGTTTCTGATTAACCTGCCAAGACCCTGCTTCAAGGCGATAACCGCCATCGGCACCTGCAGCATAAAAAAGGGATTTTTCCCTTGTGATTTCAAAAGGTCTACTCTAGCGGAAAGGATGGGATCGTCAGGTGGCGCAAAAGGCAGTCGATCAATAATTACACATGATAAAGCGTCTCCTTGAACATCTACACCTTCCCAGAAAGAAGATGTTCCAAACAGTACTGCGCCTTTTTTATGCCTGAATTCTTC
>JBMFSZ010000454.1:0-2702 GCA_049967315.1 Desulfomonilaceae bacterium | reverse complement strand
AAGGCATAGGTTTCTCCTTTAAAATCTTTCAGAATAGCCTGAGCTCGAGAAACCACATCATCCATTTTATTTTCCTCCGTTTCATAAAAGCTTACCCATCCTTTAAAGAGGGAGCTTCTGGCGTATCTAATTGCTCTTAAAAAACAATTTTGTGATCATTTCAACTACGACTCGGTGACGTTTTTGTCTTTAAATCTCTAAACAAATTCCCTTACAGCGTCGATAGAAACACCCATTGAACAGTCAGTTTCCTGCTCCAAAATTATATCAATGACGTAAGGAGTTTTAGCTGCAATTCCTCTTTTCAGAGCTTCCTTGATTTGGTCAGGATGCTCAACTCTCTCGCCGGAAGCGCCGCAGGCCTCTGCGAATTTGACGAAATCAAATCCGCGACCATTATTTATTCCATCGTACCAGATTTGCACCTCATAATTCATGTCATAAACGTATTTCTCAGCCTGACGGATCAGACCCAGATACCCGTTGTTCAGCACCACGATTACAAAAGGGATGCAGTACATTACAGCTACGGGGAGTTCCTCCATACAAAACTGAAACCCAAAATCTCCGACAACCTGGACAACCTGTTTGTCAGGACGGGCGACCTTGGTTCCAATGGCTGCTGGCAAATCCCACCCCAGCGGGCCGGCGCCACCGCAATCCAGGTAGTGTCTGGGTTTCGAAATCTTTTGAAGCTGGCCTGACCATATCTGGTTTAGACCGATGCATGTCACGAACACAGTTTCCTCATCAAAAAACTCATTCAACTCTTTGAAAACTCTTGGGGCCTTGATCGGAACGTCATCGTAATCAACCTTCCTGGAGAGCTCCATGCATAGATCTGGAACTTTCTTGGCCCACGCGTCAGCATGTCTTACGGCAGTTCGGTTTCGAACTTCTTCGAGGATCGCTCTCAGTGTTTCCCTGGCGTCAGCGCATATACCGAGCTCAGGAATCAGATTTTTCCCAATTTGCCCTGGATCTATATCGATATGTATGAACTTGCGATTCCCTGTGTAAACCTTGATGTCTCCAGTGTGACGATCGTTGAAACGCGCTCCGACAGCCAAGACAACGTCTGATTCGAGAAATGTCCTGTTGCCCGCGGGTGTGTTGCATTGAATTCCCACGTGTCCAGCCATTAGCGGATGACAGTGAGGGATGCCTGATTTGCCCATGTATGATGTGACCACCGGAATTTGCAAATATTCTGCTAATGCCAGAAACTCCGCACAAGCTTCCGCAATTATAACGCCCCCACCTAACAGCATCACCGGCCGCTCGGCAGCCAATAACATCTCGACAGCTTTTTTTACTTGTCGTGGATTGGGTTTTGGTCTGGATATTTCCAAAGGCCCGTCAGATTCGGGATCGTAAATGATTTCCCCCTTTTGGACATCCAACGGGAGATCAATTAACACAGGACCGGGTCTTCCTTCCCTCATGAGCTTGAACGCTTCCCGGAAAACCCATGGGACCATAGCCGGTTCTTTTACACAATAGGATTTTTTCGTAACCGGTTTAGCGATTTCTGCTATGTCTACCGCCTGGAAGGCCTCTCTACCCAATTGCGCGCGAACATTCTGCCCGGTAATTGCCAATATGGGGATAGAATCAACCTGGGCCGTGTAAAGACCAGTGATAAAATTCGATGCCCCGGGACCCGAAGTGGCCGAACACACCCCTACAGTTCCAATAGCACGGGCATATCCATCAGCCATGTGGATTGCCCCTTCTTCATGTCTACATACCATGTGCTTGATTTTTGCCTGATTTTTCAGTGATTGATAAAAAGGTAGAATCCCGGCTCCCGGGATCCCAAAAATGTGACGGACTCCTTCATCGTAGAGTATGGAAACCGCAGCGTCCATGGCACTCATTTTAGGCATGCTCAAATACTCCTTTACCGTATCGATTTTTTAGATTAACTCCCAAGGCCATCCGGATTTCCTGAGATCGTGCGATCTAAAAAAGATCAAAGCAGTTGAAAATATTAGTTTTGAAGACCAGTAGGCCCTACCTTTACGTAGCCAAGATCGGCCGAAATCTCTTCCGCCGTTCTTCGAACCAAATCCCCTACAAGGGGGGTACGATCAGAGGTTACCCTAGAGCTAGGCCCTGATATACTGATCGCAGCAACAATACCTCCTGAGTGTTGCCGGATAGGGGCGGCCACGCAACGAACCCCAATCTCCATTTCTTCATCATCCACAGAATAACCACTCTGTCGGATGGCTTCGAGTTCACGTTCCAGTTTAGCTTCATCCACGATTGTATTGCTCGTATATCGTCTCTTCTCAGTGGAGGCCCAATATTCGGAAACAAACTGTTTTGGCTGATAGGCAAGGTAAGCCTTACCAACTCCTGTGCAATAAAATGGAGCCCTCGTGCCAACTCGTGTGAACATGCGTAGCATGGAATCAGAGTTTGCTACCTGGTCCACGTAAACAATTTCCTTTTCTTCAAAAAAGGCCAGATTTACGGTTTCTGATGTCACACGTGTGAGGGTACGCATGTGTGGCCGTGCCACTGTTATAACGTCCAAATTTTCGCGGACCGCCGCAGCCATTTCCAGGAACTTCAGCGAAAGTTGATATTTTTTGGATTTTGGATTCTGTTTCAGGTAGCGAGAGGACGTTAGAATACCCAGTAACCTATGGACGGTGGATGGCGGAAAGCCTAGTTCCACTGAGAGATCGCGT
>JBMFSZ010000453.1:0-2717 GCA_049967315.1 Desulfomonilaceae bacterium | reverse complement strand
GATAACAAAAGCAAAGTTCCCCACTGAATTATCTTGGAGACATCTGCAGGTAATGTGGCATTTAGTCCAGACCTGATCGGTTAATCCGATTTGACCTTCGATCAGTACAATGGAGAGAATTGCAAGCAGCAAATAGGTCGCTTTTAGGAGTCGCATGGACGCACCCTGAAAATATATTAATCAAAGTCTATCATATAGCCTGCTTGGTTTTCAAGAAGTCACGTTTCGGTGTCTTGAACTTTAGGTATTTATAAGCTATCATTTACTTATATGCTCTTTTTATTTTGAGTTTTTTGAATGATCCTCTAGAGACCAAATGCTTCTATTTTTTGAGGACTGTTTTCTGATGCTACGAGAACATATTAACGACATAAGGACAAGATGGAGTCCCAAAGAACGAGCTGGGAGCCCGTACGATCCTAGCATTTATCTTGAAAGCCCTGAACAGGCGCGTAGACTGATCAACTATCTAACGGAAAAACTCAATAGAGCGAAAAGAAATCATGATCGCGTCCTAGCCGAAGAAATTTCGGAAACTCTCTTAAAGGTGGAAAATTTGTCTCGCAAATTCTTCCGTTGGGAAGAGAATATTGCTAATTCATTGAATCGGCAGGATCTAAAAGAAATTGGTGACCTGCCTGTTATCTTTTGAGGTATTTAGGAGAATCTATGGATTATGAATCTATGAACCGAGAGGAATTACTCAAAGAGTTAGTTTCATTAAATGAATACATGTCCAACGTAATTGTTTTTTGGGGCGACAGAAAAGGCTTGTGGTCCATGTTTGAGGACGTAGCTCGAAATGAAAATGAAGAGTTTACGGAAGAAGAAGCCCAGAACGCAAAATACATAGTTGAAACTGAGGGAGCGTTTGAAGAATTCATAAGATTGCTCCAGGATTCATTCGACCGGGGTGGAATTTATCACGCAATCTCAGAAAAAATGTCATACATTATGGAACAGGTGGCTCGTGGTGGTAGTGTGGGGAGCTGACAAGATTTTTTATAGGTTGGCGCTGAAAATACGAAAGCCATGTAAAGATTCTGGAAAAAATCACTAAAATAGTTTAATATATAGCGAGTATAATTTAATTAATCATTTTGATTTCTTTGGTGGTATGATCGAAAGGAGAAAATTCTGGTGAACCAAAGGTTGCAATTATTGGCTGAACACTCTAAATGCATTTTGGTTTTATTTATTCTGATAATTTTTGCTACGGGCTCTCTAGTGTTTGCGCAGGGATCAGAATCTAGTTGCGCTCAGCTAAAAGAACAATGGGAGCAAGTGTGTACGGAAATCAAGAGTAAAATTGACGGGTTTAACGCTCTGGATCAGACCCCGATAGAACAAATTATTAAAAAGCCGTTAGTAAATCCTAGTGAACACAAGACCATAGCGATTCAAATTTCTGAAGCTCTCCAGGTGAAAGAAGGTCTCCTGACCGAACAGCGTAAAGAGCTTCGCAATCTCATGAATAGTGAAAATAAGATCTATAGCGAGCTTCAACATTGTTTTCAGACGGACAAGTCTGCCAAACGAAAAGACGCTGGAGTCCTAGCCAAAAAGAGAAAGGCTCTGTTAGACAGGGCGCTTGTAACGGTGGCAGAGGTAAAAGAAGTCGAAGGTCGCGAAACTGTAATGCCGTATACGGAGGCATCTGGTCAGGATCAATACCGCAGAAGTGTGAATAATCAGTGGTACAATTACGGTGATCCCAGGCGTTGGTGGGGTGGTTATTAGTAGGCGCTTGGAGGAGTTAGAGTGTCCTGCAATCGCAAAAACGATTTTAAATTTCTCAAGTACTGCGGAGATAGTTGACTAAAGTCGAAATTTACTATATTCTTAAAATTTATTAGTTGGAGGGGGCCCATAGCTCAGCTGGTAGAGCTCCCGGCTCATAACCGGTTGGTCCCTGGTTCGAATCCAGGTGGGCCCACCATCTTCCGGAAGTACAAAATGAATCTTGTTTGTCATATACACACAGAATTTCTTTTTCCCACGGGGAGCCCAACAAGGCTCCCCGTGATTTTTTTATGATCTTCAATTCTCAGGCGTGCCGGTGTAGCTTGGAAAAACTCAAGATCGTTTCCGTAATATCTCGAATACTGTGCAAGTTCAAATCATTGACAACAGGATTTGTTTGATCAGGAGGCACCCCTAAAATCGTCCGATGATCCCCACTCTTTTGCAAGTACAGGAAGTCGCCGAAACACTTTTCCCTTTTAGATATGTAGAAGCTTGGGATAATTCTGGAATCCAAATTGGTGATCTTGAAAGGAAAATCGCCTCGATAGCGTTTAGTCTCAATGCCTCAATAGACGCGGTTAGCTTTGCTGCTGAAAACCGGTGCGATCTTCTAATTACCCACCATCCTGTTCTTATCAGTCCAATAAAACGGATTGTTACTTCCAATCATGTTGGGAAAATTATCTTTGCTGCGATTAAGGCCAATGTTGACGTCATGAGTCTTCATACAAATCTGGATGCTGCGCAAGGTGGGTTAAATGATTTCCTCGCTGAAAAACTACAGTTGGTAAGCGCCGAGATCCCGGGTGACGCTCCCTGCGCAAGGTTTGGACGCTTACCTATTTCAAAAAGCGTTTCGGAACTCGCCGATTTTATTTGTCAAAAGCTTGAATTGCCATCAGTTCGCGTCGTGGGCCCTTCGCAGAAAAAAGTGGAATCAATATTTTTGGTTTGCGGAAGTGGTATGGCCT
>JBMFSZ010000452.1:0-2737 GCA_049967315.1 Desulfomonilaceae bacterium | reverse complement strand
CACCAATAAAGAAGCGGCTTTTTACCGGGGTAAAATAGCAGCGGCAGAATTCTTCTCGAATTTTATCTTATCACTTTCCAGAGGAAAAGCGAGGGCAATCATGAACGGGAATCTTTCCGCCGTGGAGATACCTGAAACATGCTTTATCAGATCCTGATCGATTCGTAAGACCTGTTTTGTTTCGGTCAAAAAGTATGGGGCTAAGAATAGGTGTCATTATTACGACACTCGATGCTCTAAATGTCAACGGTCGGCAATACAAAACGAGAGAAACAGTTAGGTATTCCGCAATTATAATCAGATGTTACGCCTAATCCTAAATTTGGCGTATTCCTTGCTTCAAAGATAACAGGCCACCATGGCAAATTAGAATCCAGGAATTGGATCGCCAGATCTGCAGATCTTCATCCTTGGCTGTTTGAGCCAATAGAACCGTTACTTAATAACAACTATTCCGTCATTTTTATCATAATCAAAGAAAACCTCGAACCCAGCTCCAAACGATCCTGAGAGAGTATGAACCATGGCATGAATATCAGAATGATTTTGATCCAAAGGGCCCAAAGGAGGTAGACCAATGCCTGTTTTTGAAACCACTCAAAAGATGTACGAAGTCTTGGGTAGCCTATTTAAACACCTAGCCAACCATCCAGAATCCGGCCCAAAATTCCGTGAGGCTGGGATTGACATTCATTTCAGCATTACTGACCCGGACGGTGACATCTGGCTCACCCGGACAGGCGAAGTAATCTGCGGAACTGCTGATTTGAAACCCACGGTCGAAATGACCCTTAGTGGGGATAGCTGTCACCATTTTTGGATGAAGGAACTTTCTCTGCCCGTAGCCCTTGCAAAAGGGAAAATTAGGGCAAAAGGCCCCATGGGGAAAATACTGAAGTTGTTGCCCATTCTAAAACCAGCCTATGAAGCTTATCCAGAAATTGCACGAAGCCATGGCATTGGCGTCTCATAAGGTTCAGGAGGCACGTCATGAGCATAGAACGAACCAGGAAACAGTTTGAAAAAGATCGAAAGGAAGCGTGCAGGATAGCGTCCAGGCTCCTGCTAGCTTCCGGCACGACTTCGCCCAGAGTTGGCGGGGTTGGAGAATGCACCATCCACATCATCGAGGATGAATGCGATATTGAGGATATTTGTCAGCAGTTGGAAGGTATGTCTGATGAGGATAAGGCATGGGGGTTTTTTAAAAGAGACGCGGCCATGCTGAGAGATGCTGATGCTTTGTTGATAGTTACTTCACTCAGGAGTCTGACCGATCCTTCAGATATAAACTGTAACATGTGTGGCAAGCTCACATGCGAATATATGCGTGAATCCGAACGTCTGCCAAAAGGGCCAGGAACCGCTTTCGCCGGTCCATTATGCACTTTCAGGGCCAACAACGTCGCTTACGCCATTGACGGAATTATCTCGCAGGCCCGTAATCTGGGAATCGACTATGGGGTTTATTGGTCTGCCGGGGCGGCCGCCATGAGAATGGGACTTGTTCCCCGAGACACAGGGTTCGCACTGGCAGTGGCGATGTCGATTACCGAGAAATCACCATTCAGAGATATCCCTCTGAAGTACGCTGAAATGAATGAGCGCACGATGACTGACCGAATAATCAAGAGGCTCTGGCCCCAGTTCAGATCCATCTATAGCTAGCCCAATCTAAATGGAGACAGAAACATGCAAAGACGCAAAATGGATGACCTTCTACTCTGTGGGCTGGATCGGGCTGTAGAACTGATGACCGTTGCAGCGCATAACAGTTTTCGATTTGGCGGTAAAAACACTCTAACCATAGTAACCGCTGGCACGGACGATTTACAGGAAATCGGTGAATATTGTCTATCTTTGGGAGACATGTCGCCTTTAGGGGCAAGAGACGGAAGGCATGTCATGGAACTCATCAAGGAACCAACCGCTCTACTGATTCTCGGTGACAAGCGGAAATCCCTCTTCAACTACAATTGTGGAGCTTGTGGTTATCGAACCTGCGCAGAATTGAACGCCGCCGAAGAAGTTGAATCTCTGACATCCAACGGCCCTAGCTGCCAGTTCAGGAATATAAACCTTCACACAGCGGCTAACGCCGCAGCCATGATGGCATGGCGTCTCGGGTTGTACTGCCGTGTCTTCAGCACCTTGGCCTTTGCGGCGAAAGCCATGCAAATTATCGAAGATGTGGACATCGCTGTAAGCGTTTGCGTGAGTGTAGCGAAGCAGGACCCATTTTTTGACAGACACAAGTACTGGACCAAAGAGTATTGGGATGAAATTTTTAATAAGGAATTCCCCACTTTCAATCGCGGCTTTATAGGGGCTATTGAAGAATAAATAGGGTGATTGCGGGAGGAGGGCATGGGATCTAAAGCGCATCTCAATCAAGCTATAGCTTCGCATCTTGTGGAAATTAAGGCCGATGAGGCGCCAGACCAGGAGATATTTGTTTTTGAACGTGGTGAATTGGGCGAAGATGTCCTGACATATAAAGACCTTTACCAAAATTCTAACAAAATTGCGCGTCTTTTGTTAGATAATGGTGTTGGTAAGGGTGATGTTTTCGCCGTTTTCATGAGGAATTACCCTGAATTCGCCTACTGCATACTTGCAGGTGGATTCACTGGCGCCATCATGGTCCCTGTGGACCCTAGATCAAGAGGAGATCGACTGAGATTTATCCTTACCAACAGCAACGCTAAGGCGGTCATCGCCTCCAGTGAATGTCTCG
>JBMFSZ010000451.1:0-2761 GCA_049967315.1 Desulfomonilaceae bacterium | reverse complement strand
GCAGAACTCGAGGAGTATTGCTCTGAATTCGGGTGATATCGCAACAGATTTGTTTTGCGAGTAATCATAACATACCTGAACAGACTCTCCTCTAGCATATTCAATAGATTCATCAACCGAATCGCTCAACTTATAAAGGTAGCCGAAACTTTTGCTGCCAATATTCTTCACTGCCAATGTGAGAGTTAATTGAGTTCCGAAAGAGATAGGCCTCATAAAGTCGCAACTTATCCGGGCCAGGATAAAATAAGAACGGGTTTTATCTACATGACCGGAAACTTTGTCAAACCAGAAAGCTTCCCTTCCTATTTCGAAATAGGTAAAGAACACAGCATTGTTGACATGACCCATGGCGTCCAAGTCTCTAAATCTTACTGTAATTTGAGTCCTGTAAGTGCTTCCCATTGTTTTATCCCGATTCTTTTTAATTTGAACTATGCGTTCCAACGCTCTTTTGTAATCTACATCAAACAGTCTGAGAACATCTTTAAAGAATGGAGGTTGACGCAACAAAAGACTTATCATTAAAAGATTTTCACGATCCGCTCCGATACAAAAGTTACTGATCTATGGAGAGTTTTCCAGTTTCAACTTTGTAGATGTCGAGTAACCGTACTTTTTTAGCGGTAATCGCCGGGATCGGGTGGCGTGGTTCTAACCAAAACAGGACGCACGGTTATTGGATCATCAAAACCCTTGATCTGGCACTCCCTTGAGGGGCCCAGATCTTGACTCCCATCCACGCGTTCATAAACGGCTGGAGTCAGAAGGATCTCTCCACTACCAGTGAGACTCTGAACTCTAAAGGCTACGTTAATTGGAGTCCCAACAGCCCCATATTTTTTCCGTTTTTCCGACCCGATATTTCCTACTACTACCGGTCCTGAGTTTATCGCAATCCCCATGTTAAGCTCAGGCTCACCTGCCAGTATATTTTCTTTATTTAACTTCTTCAGATCTTTCTGCATATCTTGAGCGCAGGCTACCGCAACCTTTGCGTGATCCGAAATTGGATTTGGAGCGCCGAAAAAAACCAGTAAACCATCTCCAGTGAACTCGATGATAGTTCCTTGATAACGGGCAATGACTTCCGTCATTCTCTCGAAATACCGATTAAGAATTTTTATCACTCGCCGAGGATCCAGAGAATCGGCCATTCGAGTAAAGCCTCTGAGGTCTGATACCAGAATAGTTATCTCCCTCAGCTCTCCTCCGACTTTAACCCCGTCTGGCGATTCAAGTATCTGTTTTACCACTGATTCGCTGATATAACTACCAAAGGTATCCCTTATATAGTCTCTCTCTTTCAAGCCCTCTACCATCCGATTAAAACCTTCGCCCACAATTCCTATTTCATCGTTCGAAACGACCTGTATTTTTGCGCCAAGATCGCCTTTCCGGACCATGTCCATGGCTGATCCAATTTTTCTCAATGGTTCTGAGACGCTACGAGCCAGAAATATGGAAAGACACACCGCAAGGGACACTGCTATTGTGACCAGAAAACCTATAGCTACTGGCATTTGAGCCAGAAAAGTGTTTATCGACAAATACCCTGCCTGAATTTCGACAATCCTATGGACCGTGACACTGCCAATAACGATCGCTGGCATAATGCCAATCGGAAGACACACTGCGAGCATTTTTGGCAGAACATTAATTCGGATCGAATTCGGTCGAATGTCCATAGCGCTCTGAGGTAACATTTTTTCGAGCGTTGATCTCAACCACCATTCCGAACTGAAGTAACTGAAAATAACTGAAACCGGAGCAGCCACGAAAACTGTCCAAATAGCTATTGTGAACGCTTTGGGCTTGTGCCACGGAAAGTAATCGGGAATGATATAAGGCGCTACGGTAAAAAAAACTCCGGCGCCAATCCATAGCCACAGAGTTTTCAAAGCGAATCTAAAAGGAACATTCAGGAGTTTCCCTGTAATATTAGCAAGATTCGGGTCTTGAGCGAACTGAGGGCCATCCTGTTGTAAGCCGCTCATAGCCCCCTTCAATTCTCTCAACAGAGACCGCAACTGCATCTTCGAAGTTACATACCCGATAGAAACCGTTACTATCAGCGTTACAATAAAAGTGATCCAGTCACCCAGCGCCGGCGCATTAAAACCAGCCGAAAGCCCTTGTTGCACTTGGGCAAACCACGCGAACAAAAGTACTGCTCCTATGATACTGGAAAAAATGCTTATCAGAGGTAAGAGATTAAGGCGGTTAATGTCAGTGGAAGTCTTGTCATTGTACGTCATGTTGGGAGCCTCCAGTCACTTGCGTATAATAACACCCAGGGGTCTCTAAACAAATTATTCGGAAAGTTTTTTACCACTTTTCCTGCTACAGTCTTTTCAGATGTCTGCCGGGGTTTTGTTAAAGGTTAAGGGTTGTGTCGTTGAATCACTTCAGGAGCTGGAATCAGGCTGGAGTATTTGAGGTTTCTCTTGTTATGATATTAAAGAACCCTAGTCATAACCTTGTCCGGGGAGATTGGCAGATGAAAACTGGCTACAGACTTCCTGTCCACATTGTCACAATAATATTTCTCATCGTCACGACCGGTAAGGCCCTTGGACAGCAGGCTGCTATCGCGCCTCAATTCACTGGTTACAAGATGACTACCCCCGTTCCACCTGGAATTGAGTGTCCCGACAAGGTTGAAACTCGGATCGGCCCCTTGAGATTCTTTGACGGATTCCCGGATGGCGCAAGTGTCGAAAAACTTTATGACAATCTGGACTTCCAAAGAGCAGTGCAG
>JBMFSZ010000450.1:0-2776 GCA_049967315.1 Desulfomonilaceae bacterium | reverse complement strand
ATCAATAGCGTCCGATCCCTGTATCAAGCGGATTTTGTGTCCACAGGATTCACAGGTAAAATCGATGACTGCGACCTCGGACCTTACCTCAGACTCGAAAGCGACTATACATAAGACCCCGATAAACAAAATGAAACTGCGCGGAACAAGCATCTCTAAAGATCACTCCCTGGTTAATTGCCGAATCGCGTGCTCAACCCATTCTTTATTACCACCCAGGGAATGCAAATTAACACAGTTTGGATAAAAAGAGGGGCAATTAATTTGATCCAATCCACCTGGATCTAACAATAGAAGAAACTTCCTCATGAAAAAGCTCAATATCATCAAGTGAATGGAGTTCCGCACGAGGGATCGAATCCATTGCGTCCAAGCAAATTGTAGATATCTGTTTAAAGGAAATCCTGCCATTCAGAAATAGTTCAACGGCAACTTCATCGGCAGCGTTGAGTATAACAGGTGTGACTAGCTCATTTTCACAAATGGCGTCGTATGCGGCTTTTAGTAAAGGAAATTTTGCCGTGTCAGGTTTTTCAAACGTGAATGAACAGATATTCGAGAAATCTAGTGGCTCAGTTCCCGAACACAGTCTCACAGGGAAACCAATGGCGTAGCTTATTGGGATCTTCATATCGGTAGCCCCTACTTGAGCCAATATGGATCCATCAGAGAATTCGACCATAGAGTGGACTAAGCTTTCAGGATGTATCACGACCTCTATGCGTTTCGGGTCAACGTCGAATAGCCATCTCGTTTCTATGACCTCCAGCCCTTTGTTCATCAAGGTAGCAGAATCCACAGTAACCTTGGGACCCATTTTCCATCTGGGATGCCTCAGAGTCTCTTCCCTGGTCATCGCAGCCATCTCATCAATAGTTTTTTTCAGGAACGGCCCACCAGATGCTGTGAGCAAAATTCTTCTCACCCGGTGATTTTGGTTGCCATGAAGGCACTGGAAGATGGCCGATTGTTCTGAATCTACCGGGGTCAGGGTCATGTTGGAGTTGCTGACCTCCTCCATGAAATACTTCCCAGCAAGTACAAGCACTTCCTTGGTCGCCAAAGCGAGATTTTTCCCTTCCCTCACAGTCCAAAAGGCCGGTCTCAGTCCTACACTTCCAGGGAGGGCTCCTACTACCACATCCGCTGATCTGGCTTTAGAAGCAGCCTCAAGCCCTTCGTTTCCACAATAAATTTTCAGTGGACGACTGTAATCGCTTAGTTGCCTGCGAAGTCGGACAAAATCTTCATCCCTGGATACAGAGACCATTTCAGGGTTAAATTCTCGAATCTGAGATTCGATCAAATCTATGTTTGACCCACCCGCCAGGGCAACAACTTTAAAATCCCGTTTGTTGAGCCGAATCACATCCAGTGTCTGGACACCTATTGAGCCTGTCGAACCTAGTATGGAGATACCTTTCACTTTACAATCCCATGACAAGAAAAGACCACAAAGTAGAACACAGCTGGGATGGTGGGTATAAGACTATCAGCCCGGTCAAGGACTCCACCGTGCCCTGGCATTATGGAACCGAAATCTTTAATTTTAAGTCTTCTCTTAAGCGCCGAGGCGCATAGATCTCCAATTGGAGCCACTATAGCGAGCAACACGCTGAGTTGAAACAATATCCACAGCGGAGGGAAGTTTGGAACTATGATTTTCATCAGCGCCATACCCAGCAGATTTCCCGCCAATCCCCCTACTAGCCCTTCAACAGTTTTTGCTGGACTTACGTGGCCTGAAAAACGATGACGCCCTAGGTACTTACCACCGAAATAGGCGCCAGCGTCTCCAAGGCAAACTACTACCAGAGCATAGATTATCCATAGATTTCCATTATCCATCCGAGACAGCAGGATGGCATGCCCCACAGGAATTACAACATAGGAACAGGCGAAGATAACTTGTGAAGACGATTCAATGGTATTTTCAACATAGTTGTAAAGGAAAAGATGAATTGCCAAAACTGCAAGGGGAACAAAAACTACGATAGCGGGAACCGCCGCCAGGCTAGAAATATAAAACATGAACAATAGAGAAGCTGAAACAAGCATCAAGACAATTTTCGAAACACTGGATTTCAAACCTTCTAGCCTGCAACCCAATTCCCACGTCCCGATCAAATCAAAAACAGCCACAAGGATCGCAATTCCCTGGACTCCACCAAACAGCAAAGTCGGCAGTATTATTGCTGCTAACACAGCAGCCGTTATTATTCTCGTCAACAGCATTCTTTACTCACTATCGCGCCGACTCTACCTGTTCAGCTATTTTTCCAAAACGGCGCTGTCTTGAACGGAATTCATCTATGGCTCGCCAAAATGATTGCTCATCGAAATCAGGCCACAGTTGTTCAGTGAAGTAAAGCTCGGCATAGGCCAATTGCCAGAGCAGAAAATTACTGATTCTGATCTCTCCTCCGGTACGAATAAGGAGATCCGGATCAGGCAGGTTGAGCGTCTTTAAAAATGATGAAAACACAGTTTCATCAAGTTCTTCCCTGGAAAGGTTACCCGATACCAAAGAGTCGTGCATTTTTAGCGCTGCAGAGACAATATCCTGCCGTCCTCCATATGACAAAGCAACGGTAAGGACCATCGTCCTGTTGCTGGAAGTCCTCTCAAGTGCGGCTTGAATCTTATTTCTTACAAAGGCTGGAAGACGATCAATTTCTCCTATCACATTGAACTTGATGTCATTCTTGTGGATCTCATCGAGTTCAGAATCGATAAACTGGGATAGAAGTTTCATCAAACCTGAAACCTCGGGCTC
>JBMFSZ010000449.1:0-2779 GCA_049967315.1 Desulfomonilaceae bacterium | reverse complement strand
GGCTTGTGTGGTGAACTGTCTCCGGAACAGGTAGAGATAGCGCTCACTGGCAAATCCTCGGCCAAAAGTATTGGCGGAGTCGACCTGGAACTTCCCCTAAGGCCACCTAACATGTGTCCTGGCTGTCCTCACCGGGCTTCGTTTACCGCTCTTAAGAAAAACAAGGTCTATGTGGCCGGTGACATCGGTTGCTACACATTGGGCGCCCTGCCCCCTTTGGGAATGTTAGACAACTGTCTATGCATGGGAGCCGGGATCGGCATCTTGTCCGGTTTAACGAGATCACTAGGGGACGTAGTAAGTGGAAAAGCTGTTGCAGTAATCGGTGACTCCACTTTCTTTCACTCAGGAATGACACCCTTGTTGGAACTAGCCTACAACGGAGGGCAAGCCACTGTCGTTATACTGGACAACAGAATAACCGCTATGACAGGCGCTCAACACCATCCTGGCACAGGTTTTACGCTTCGTGAGGAACCTACAATAGCAGTCGATATTGAAAAACTCTGCGAATCTTTTGGGTTAAAGAGAATAAAAGTAGCCAATCCTTATAAAATCAGGGAATTTGAGAAATTAATCAAGGAAGAACTTGAAGCTCCAGAACCTTCAGTAATAATTTCGAGAGCTCCTTGCGCTCTGCTCAAAAAAGGTCGGGTATTGCCGGACAAGCCAATGCGAATCAAGAAGGATGTTTGCACAGGTTGTAAGACGTGCATCAACACTGGTTGCCCAGCCCTGGAGTTCGTTAAGATTGACACTCCGGAGCAAGGCAAAAAACGCAAGGGCTATACCCAAATAAACCCCTCATTATGCGTGGGTTGCGGTACTTGTTATGAGGTTTGCAAATTTGATGCTATTGAGGAGGCGTCATGAGCCAGGACCGTATTTATAATGTTTTAATAGTTGGTGTCGGTGGACAAGGCATAATATTGGCCAGTGATGTGCTAGGGCGCGTAGCGGCAAGATACGGATACGACGTTAAAAAGAACGAGATCCATGGTATGGCGCAACGAGGTGGATCGGTTTCCAGCCATGTCCGGTTCGGTAAAGTCGTGAGCTCTCCGATCATAAAGATGGGAGAAGCAGACGTGCTGCTCTCATTCGAACAAATTGAGACTCTTCGATATTTTCCGTTCCTGTCTGAAAATGGCCAGGTGATAGTTAACAACCAAAAAATATTGCCACCCGCAGTTTTTACAGGTCAACAGGAATATCCCACTGATGTCATTGAACGCATTAAAGCTAAAACACCCAAAACTATCGTTGTGGATGGGCCGGCCATTGCAGCAAATATTGGGAATCCTAAAGTACTTAATGTAATTTTTCTAGGGGTATTGAGCAAATTCCTCGACATTCCGGCGGAAATCTATGAGCAAACTTTGAAGGAAACACTGAAACCCAAACTGGTCGACATCAACCTCAAAGCATTCAACCAGGGAAGGTCTATAGCCGCAGCATAGCACTCCATTGAGTCAACCCGTCTATCCCCCCGTGAGCTTTAGGTAGAGGCTCATTTCCCTTGCCTCCCGTAGATTCTTCAGGAATCCTCGGGAGGCTTTTAAATAAATTTCCTAAATTTTTTCCTAAGGTGAAAATTGATTAGAGGCATGTTTTGTTGCCATAGCCCTCTTGGGTATATATTATGGCGTTCTAGCAACTAAACTCGGAGGTCAAATTGAGCGACGAAACGTGGAACGCCAAAAAAATCAGACAGGAGATTTATGACGCCAGGACCAAGCTTTTTGTTGTTGCCAAGGTACTGGAGAGCGGTGGTGTCAACTTGAAGGAACAGCAAGAATGGGCCTTAGTCGTTAGGCCTTTGCTAAAAGATGTCCTCACATATGTAGACAAAATCCAGGGGTTTCTTGAAGAGAACCCTTCGTAATATTTTTTATCCCAACCTTGGCGCTTGGTCGGATTACATTTGTCTTCGCAACTATTAAACCAAAAGTCTTGATATGATGGATTTAAAAGAACCCCTTTTCAAAAGTATACTCGACAATATCTATGACGGTGTTTACATCGTGGATTCGGATCGGGCAATTATTTACTGGAATAAAGGAGCTGAGAGAATTACAGGCTTTAAGGCGCCAGAAATTATCGGCAGGCGGTGTCGTGACAACCTGCTTATGCACGTTGACTCAACTGGAGCCAAGCTTTGCAGTAGTGAGAAATGTCCCGCTCTAGCGGTAATTAACGGTGGAGGCGAGCGAATAGAAGAAGTTTTTGTAAATCACAAGGAAGGGTATCGGATTCCCGTTCTAACCCGTATCACCAAACTAACCAATGAGAAGGGAAATATTGTAGGCGCTATAGAAATATTTACTGACAACAGGGAAACTTTTGAAAATCGTCAAAAAATTGAAACTCTTGAAAAATTGAGTCTGTTAGATGAGTTAACCGAAGTCGGAAACCGTAAGTACGCCCACATACAGATACGCAATATTTTAGATGCCTCGAGATGGTACGGCTGGAGATATGGGATAATTTTCATAGATGTAGACCATTTCAAGCAAGTCAACGATAAATATGGCCATAACGCCGGTGATCAGGTTTTAAAAATGGTGGCTAAGACTTTAGCGAGTGGTTTCAGAAAGTCTGACCTCGTATGCCGGTGGGGTGGAGAAGAATTCGTTGCGCTGATGTTTCATGCCGAAGAACAAGCTATTTTGGCGGCTGCGGAGCGTATTCGACGCCTCGTTGAAAATACAAAAGTTGTTGTTCATCAACTAAAAGAAATATCTGTAACAGTTTCCCTCGGGGCTACTATGATTCGAGC
>JBMFSZ010000448.1:0-2799 GCA_049967315.1 Desulfomonilaceae bacterium | reverse complement strand
AAAAGTACAACTACTTATTTAATACCCCAGAAATGTCGGTCACATGGCATTTTTGAAACCAGCTCTAGTCCAACCTTACCGCCCAATCAGAGAATTGGGCTGGCCGTTGGTTTGTCCGGAGTTGCCGGAAGCTAGAACGCGATGCTCCTGAATCCGATACTGAAACCAAATTCACTAAACTAATTTCCACGATTCTCTTCAAGCTTGGCAAGATTCGGCAGGGACAATCTCCAATGGATTGCGGCCAGGCGCAACCCAAGGGTTACTATGGCTCCCCCTAACATCGCCCAGGAATCAGGTACACCTATGTCCAGGAAGAATAGATAGGCCGCTCCACCGACCAGGCAAGCCGTCGCGTAGATTTCTTTGCGGAAAAACAGAGGGATCTGTCCTGAAAAGACGTCTCGCATGATCCCACCTCCGGATCCCGTCAACATTCCCATAGTGACGATAATGAGAGCGTTGGCCCCGAGAGAGATCGCTGTCTGGCAGCCAATCACGTTGAACAGGGCCAGGCCAAACGCATCCGCTATGTTCAGATGATAGAAAGGAATCCTCGTGAACTGGCGTAAACTGATGTACGTAAACGTCAAAGCTCCGGAAGCTACTGCGATCACGAGAGGTACGGAGTCAGTAACCCAATTTACAGGATGAATCCCGAGACAGATGTCGCGTAAGGTTCCACCACCTATAGCCGTCAGGACTGCAGCTACAACCACGCCGAACAGATCCATACCCTTGCGCGCGGCGGCCAGCGATCCGCCTATTGCAAAAATAGCAGTTCCAATAATATTTAAATAATATACCATATTAAGCGACACTCCTAATTTAATACTTATCATTTTTCCTTGACATTTTCTAGAAAATTAAGATAACATTCTAATAGAACAATATAATCAATTTGAATTGACATTAAAGTAAATTAGGAGGTCCTGTGGCATTTCAGAGGATCGCTCAACGTGTAGAAGAACTCAGAAACGAATCGGTAGACTTCCTCGCCCGAATCTGCTCCATACCCGCGCTTGGCCCGGACAACGGCGGGACCGGGGAAATGGCTAAATATATCGCGGTAAAAGATGAGGTACTGAAAATAGGCCCCAATGAGATCATCGAAGTCCCGGCTCCAGATGATCGCGTTCCTGAGGGTGTGCGACCAAATCTCCTGGCCATTTTCAAAGGCAAAGACTCTTCGAAAACATTATGGATCTTGAGCCATATAGATGTGGTGCCGGTTGGTGAACTGCGTCTCTGGGACCATGATCCTTTCAAACCCCATATTGAGAACGGTTACCTGTTTGGACGTGGTGTAGAAGACAATGGTCAGGCTCTTGCTGCAAGCGTTTACGCCGCTCGAGCGGTCAAGGAAGCCGGGGAATTCGGCCTCAACGTTGGACTAGCCCTTGTTTCGGACGAAGAATGCGGGAGTCTGTATGGGCTCGATTATGTGCTTAACGCCAGGCCGGACCTTTTCAAACCTCATGATCTGATACTTGCGCCGGACGCCGGTTCCCGTGATGGGGACGTAATTGAAATTTCAGAGAAACACCTGTTTCAGGCCCGGTTCAAGGTGACAGGTAGGCAGGGTCATGCCAGTCGCCCGGACAAATGCAAGAACACATTGCGAGCAGCGGCCCATATGATAGTCGCTGTTGACGACGCCTTGCATAAAACGTTCACTATGCGGGACAGCTTCTTTAACCCTCCTGAGAGCACTTTCGAACCCACTCGCAAGGACGCGAATGTTCAAAACATAAATACAATCCCTGGAGAGGATGTCTTTTTCTTCGACTGTAGGGTGTTGCCGAAAATCTCTCCGACTGAGGTTCTCAATGAGATGAAGTCGGTCGCAAACAGAATAGCTGACAGTTTTGGTGTAGAGGTTGTGGTTGAAGAACATTTGAGATCCGAATCCCCGAATGGAACTCCTCCGGACTCGCCGGTCATAGTGGCTCTTGCCCAGGCTGTCCAGCAGATTTATGGAGTTCAGCCGCGTCCGCAAGGAATTGGTGGCCAAACCGTGGCCACGTTTTTCAGAAAGAAGGGGCTGCCTGCGGCAGTATGGGAAAAAATTGAAGGGTATGCTCACGCTCCGAACGAAAGGATATTGATCGATAACCTTGTGGGTAACACCAAGGTATTCGCACGCCTGATGACAGGGTAGGGCAGCCTGTGGCCGCCGCTCGCGATCGGCAGGAGATTGAAAAACCGGTCTCGGCTGAGCGAAGCGACGAGAGATCCACCCAGACGACTTGTTGCTTCAACGCAGGGTGAAAGATTTCCAGCTCCGTTCCGAGTTGATGTTTGATGGCCCCGGTAGGGGCACGGCAGTCAAATCCCCGGGTAAATACGGGAAGGATTGGTATGTCGCACCACTTTTCTTCACGGTCATTTGACCGCAATTAAACAGGTTAGGTTTGGAGGACCAATGGGTATGGTCAGGCTAAGGCCTATTGCGCTCACTCTCATGATAGGTGTTTTGTCTTTCACTGTTACATGGCTAGGTGAACCCCAGGCGGAGGCCGCCAAGATCGTGGCGCCCGCTTCGAGCTCCTCTCCCGATGTTGGAGGGAAATCTCCAGGTTTCTCATCGCATCTGGTCGCCGTGAAACCCAGAACAAATTCACTAAAATCAAGAAAGCCTGTCCCCGCGAAAAAGAACCCGGAGAGCAACTCGTCGCAAACCGAATCCTCACAGGGCAATTCGCAGTCAGTGACCATTGAAAAAAAATCGGCGGCTGACTTTCCTTCTGATCCGGGAGACAAGTACCCGACATACAAAAACAATAATCCTGACCTGAC
>JBMFSZ010000447.1:0-2808 GCA_049967315.1 Desulfomonilaceae bacterium | reverse complement strand
CCATGCCTCGAAGGCAGAGGGAGCCAGATATATACCTCTCTCTAACATGTTGGCAAAAAATGAGTTAAAAAGCGCCTTGTCGGCCTTTCCGGCATCATCGTAATTGTTAACTGCCTCAACGCCAAAAAAAACTGATAACAATGAACCTACACGGTTAATGGAAAATTTTAACCCTTTCTCAGAGAATATCTGGTTGAGGCCAATAGCTAGACGCGCCGACCGGTTTTCCAGCGATTCATACGGGTTGTCTCTTTTCAGGATTTTAAGAGTAGTTAATCCTGCTGAAACCGCAAGAGGGTTTCCCGAAAGCGTTCCTGCCTGATATACCCCACCTACAGGCGCCAGAAACTCCATGATTCGCCGGGGTCCACCAAAAGCTCCTACCGGTAAACCTCCCCCAATTATCTTTCCTAGGCAGGTCAAATCGGGAAATACCCCATAGAGTCCCTGGGCTCCACCTAGGCCCACTCTAAAACCACTGATTACCTCGTCAAATATGAGGAGCGCACCGAATTTTGAACAGATGTCTCTTAATCCTCGTAAAAATCCAGGAACAGGGCACACAACCCCCATATTACCAGCAACTGGTTCAACGATGATGGCTGCAACATCACATCCGAAATCAGCAAAACATCGTTCCACTGATTCCAGGTCATTGTATGGCAGGACAATGGTTTGTTCGACGAGAGACTTCGGAGCCCCAAGTGAGTCAGGGATAGAAAATGTTGCTGCTCCTGAACCTGCTTTTGCAAGGAGTCCATCGCTATGCCCATGATAGCAACCTGAAAATTTGACTATTTTATCGCGACCAGTATAGCCTCGAGCCAATCGGATCGCGCTCATCGTAGCCTCTGTTCCGGAACTTACCAGTCTCACCATTTCAATTGACGGCACAAGCTCGACTATCAATTCCGCCATCTCAATTTCACGAACAGTCGGCGCACCGAATGATGTGCCATCTTTCATTGTGACGGCTAATGATTCCAGGACCTCAGGGTAAGCATGACCAAGAATCAGCGGTCCCCATGAACATACGTAGTCTATAAAGGAATTACCATCCTCGTCGACAACGCGACACCCATTGCCAGATTTTATAAACCGGGGATGCAATCCTACAGATCGGAAAGCTCTTACAGGTGAGTTAACGCCCCCTGGAATGAGCTCTAATGCCTTTGAATAAAGCTTTTCGGATATATCGTTTTTTCCCATTAATTCGGTTGCCCCTTGTAATTCCAAAATCCTGCAATTTTGATCAGTCATCGAAATAGGTCATGCTAACCTTTTTGAGTTCACGTTCACTAAACAGAATCTCATATTCAAATATTCCGACTTTTTCAGCCATGCGGGTTACAGTTTTCAAACATTCTTCTTCAGAGGACGAGTGGACCATGGTGAATAGAGTTCCGCCCAACGCATCAAACGGGGGACGCTCATAGCAATGTGATACTTCGGCCATGTTGGCAAAGATGTTCCCGACTTCCTCAATCCTTGCCGGTTCTACCTTCCATACGACCATGCCGTTGAAGTTTATACCTGCCTCGATGTGCCTGATCATCGCTCCTATTCTACGTATTATACCAAGATCGACCATGCGATGGATACGCTCTAGGACATTTTTCTCTGGAATTCCGATATGGTTGGCGATCGCCTGATATGGTTCAGCGGTTCCGTCAAGATCACCCTGAAGGATGGCCAAGATTGATTTGTCAATTTGATCAAGACTATTGATGTTGGTCATCTAAACCTGTTACCCTCCGAAAGGTATTTAATTTATACTTTTATCGATTAAATGAAAAAAGAAAATTATACATTTTGTTTCGTTTTCGCCATGGGTGTTGAAGCTCGTCCGTTCCTCCGTAGGGTAGAAGTCAAACGTCGGTGGAAAATTGGGCATGCGACCTACCGTGAAGTATTTTTTGAAGGCAGCAAATTATTGATAGTCAGGAGTGAGATAGGGTTTGAAAAAGCCTTCGTAGCTAGTGAAAACGTGGAAGGCAGCCCGGCCTACATGCTAAGTGTAGGCACTTGCGGAGCATTGACCACTGATCTTCAACCGGGTGATATAGTTATCGCCAGTGAAACCTTGGTCTTTGACAAACCCGAGCATAGGGTCAAATGTTCCGATAACCTTATCCATGGCCTGGAGAAAGCCTGCGCAAGCACTGGCCTTCGATACAAAACCTTTCCTGTTGTGACCGCGGCCAAACCAATTTTTAGAAGGGTTGAAAGAGAAACTCTACACCAAAATTCTGGAGCATACGCGGTCGATATGGAGAGTCATGCCATAGCCATCGGGGCTTCGAAGATAGGGGCTTCGTTTGGCGTCATTAGAGTAGTTTCAGACGGCATTGATTCCCCACCTTTACCAGATCGGGCCATAATCAGGGATTGGCGGAAAAAGGTTTTTGACATACCCAGGAACATACGTCCCCTCTTGACATGGTGGAAATTCCTCAGGAGCTTTTACCAGTCATTAGACAAACTGGATAAGCCTCTGGTTGAATTGACCCGTATCGGGACACCAAGCGGTGCGTCATGAACCATCTGCCCTTCGAAGATTTAACTGGAACCGCAAGCGAAAAGTGATATTTAAAATTCAATGATCGTAGATTAATTTATCAAATTTCGATTCACTTAAGAGCTGCAACCGGGATCGTTTAAACGACATGACAGAAAGGAGAGAAATTGGCGAATCGTTCTTTGTTCCCTGGTAATAATCCCTCGGAATGTCTATTCGATTGCTCAGTCTATTACGAAGATACCGACTGCATGAACGTGGTTTATCACGCAAATTATCTAAAATTTCTG
>JBMFSZ010000446.1:0-2843 GCA_049967315.1 Desulfomonilaceae bacterium | reverse complement strand
GAAAAATGCTTTAAAATCCTGCATGGTTTGGATCGTGTCTGTGATTGGTGCGCAAATGAAAGGGTTTTTAAAGGTGAGACAGTAACTTGGGAAATAAGGAGTTCAAAAGACGGCCATTATTACCACATAGTGAACACCCCCATATACTACCCTGACGGCTCTATGGCGAAAATGGCCATGATTCGTGACGTCACGGAACAGAAACTCGGCGAGATACAGCGTGAAAAATTGATTACTCAATTGGAAACTCGAAACTCAGATCTAGAAATGTTTAGTTACGCCTTTTCACATGATCTGAAAAGCCCAATAATTACAGTTAAAGGATTAATCAGGTGGGTCGAAAGGGACGCCAAAAGTGGTAATATCGAAAGATTGACCAAAAATCTTGACACTATATCTCGGCTAGCCGACAGGATGGAAAACCTTGTGACAGACATGTTGAGACTTTTCAGGATCGCAACTTTGAAAGATGAGCCGACGGAGGTTTATTTCGAGGAAATTATACGAGAAGCCGTTGAACTGTTGAAAGGCAAAATAACCCAGAATCGAGTATCAGTCAAAATTCAGGAGAACTTGCCTCGAATCGTCGCTTCCAGAAGCAAATTACTGACCATTATGCAAAACCTGATTGAGAATGCCTCGAAATATATGGGGCCACAAACCGAGCCGATAATTGAAATCGGATCTGTTAAAGATGGAAGCGATTTCGTTTTCTTTGTGCAGGATAATGGAATGGGTATAGACCCGGCAAACCAGCAAAAAATATTCAAGCTATTTGTCAAGCTAGATGAAAATTCTGATGGTACGGGCATTGGACTCGCCATGCTAAAACGTATTGTGGAATCGGAGAATGGGCGGATTTGGGTTGAGTCTAAAGGACTTGGCCATGGTAGCCGATTTTGTTTTACCTTACCTTCAGGCCGGGATTCTGGCGAATTACAAGACCTTCTTAAAATTTGATTCGGGGGTTTGATTCTGTTGTCAGGACGATAAGATCTTGACAAACAGCGACCATGTTCGTTACAAGACTATTATGACCCACTGGTCAGTCATTCTTTTCCGTTGCTGCACTAGTTTGGTCTTTTCCTAATGGAGTTGATCATGGATGTATCTATGGAACAATCTATAATCGGTATTGTCAATAACACGAAAGCCCATCGAGACGCTTTCGCCATTCCTGTACTAGTCAAGATCCTTGATAACCATCTAAAAACCCTTCCCGATGATGAGGCTTCACGTTCCGAAGTCACACTTAACTTTGTGGACACTGCGGCAAAAGCCTTGCTGGCTTCTCCTATCTATTCTGACGCTCTCATGCGTGAATTTTATAGAAGCGCTATCGACGTGGCAGAATCTAATGGTCTCCCCAGGCAACTTATTCTGGAAGATCTTTTGTTCCAAAGCCTTAAAAGGTCTACGGAAGGAGAAACGTCCAAACGAAAAAAACAAAAAGATGTTAGGCGCAGGATTTTACAGGCCGCTTTGACCGAATTTTCCGACAAAGGGTACCACGCCTCGACCATCGACTCCATAGCAGAGAGAGCCGATATAGCCAAAGGAACCGTTTATCGTTATTTCAAGACCAAAGAAAGTATTTTTACGGCTCTGAAAGAAGACACCATGTCAGAGTTTGTGGAGCTCGCCCGTAAGGATCTAGCTAATCAGGAAGACGTGCTGACCATTATTGAAAGTATCATAAAGATATATCTCAGTTTTTTTGAACAGAATTCGTCATTTTTTAAAGTTATTATTCAGGAACACAAGGATTTTGGTCGTGAATTCTCGGAGAAATTCATACAAGAACTTATTCTCGCTCTTCCTGGCCTTAAACGTCGTTGCTGGAAGGCATCCCGGTCGGGTCGTTTAAAACAGATGAACTATTTTACAGTTTTCTATGGAATCATTGGGTTTTTAAATGGGGTAATCCAGAAGTGGCTCAGCGAAGAAGCTGAAAAATCAATGTCAGACGAAATAGATACCATAAGGGAAGTCCTTTTCTATGGCTTCGCGATTCCACCCAACCAAGCTTCAAATGTAAACCCTTTGAAGGTGATCTCATGAATATCATTACCAAATTAAACTTGTCTGCCCCGATAATTTTTGTCAACCCTTACTTCAACCAGGACTGTGGACTAATTAACGCTGTAACTAAACTCGGAGGGATTGGCGTACTTGATTTGGCTACTGCTGATTGTTCCAGTTTCATGTCGAATGTTATGGCGCCTTTTGCCGTACGAGTTCACCCTGATGATAATTTCCTCTCGGAAATGGCTGATCAGATCAAGCTAGCCATAATCCCTTTTGAGGGCTGGAACAAGATGTTGTCATTTCCTGAAGGGACCTTTTCAAATTTTCCTTTTCCGGTTTTGGTCGAGGTAGGTTCAGCGGAACAAGGGATCAAAGCCGAAAAGCTGGGCGCACAGGGATTAATAGTCAGAGGAAACGAAGGGAGCGGATGGGTAAGTCCAATCCATGGTTTCGTACTATTACAGCGTGTCCTGGAAATCACCACCTTGCCTGTTTTCCTTCAGGGCGGCGTTGGCCCGTGCACTGCCTCGGGAGCTATAAAGGCAGGCGCCTCCGGCATCGTGCTAGATCATCATCTGCTTTTAACGAAAGAGTCAGCCATACATGGCGATTTCAAGAATTTTTTGGCCAATCTTAGCTTGTCGGCGTCCACAACGTTAAATGAAATTTCTGGCCACCCATTCAGAGTTTATTCCCGAATTGGAACCAGGAAAGTTAGGGAACTGAAGAAACTTGAACAATCCATTACCGAGGAACAATTTCCTGATTACTATACGACAATCCTCAAATCTATCGGATTTCCTACTGCCTTACCG
>JBMFSZ010000445.1:0-2847 GCA_049967315.1 Desulfomonilaceae bacterium | reverse complement strand
ATCCTAAAACAATGACGTTCATCAAAAGGCTGCCGATCTCGAAGAACTGGCTGAGACCCGAATCCAGATACCCTTCATCCGCCATGCGTAAAACATGGAATCCCAGAATGGGGGTGTCGATTACTAAGTAAATTATGCCAAGAATCCAGGATTTTGCCTTTTCATTCCAAAATCCTATGCCAAGTAGGAAGGCAGGGACTAGCGCTATAGCAAAATAAAAGATTTCAAACTTGGCAGCGCTAGAATATGGGGTCGGATCCAATCCGAGCATATACAGGTAGCAAAGATACAAGAATGTCTTGAGATAGAACCAGAGTCCCGCCAACCAGAAAACCATTGGAAAATCCGCGTCGAATCGCCTTTCGGGAAATAGTTCAAAACTTTTAATCGTCTCACTGTCTTTCATATCAGGCCTCTTTTCCCTTATCCCGGTATAACGGGAACGCCTGGCACAATTCCCTCACCCCGCCAAAAATTTTCTTTGTGACAGATTCATTACCCCTGTTCGTAAGGGCCTCAGAAATCCAGGAAGCAATAAGTTTCATCTCTTTTGCTCCCATATTCCGAGTTGTTAGAGCAGGGGTCCCTATTCTTATGCCTGACGCTTTACCAGGAGGAAGTGGGTCGAAGGGTATGGCGTTCTTGTTCACAGTTATACCGGCTGACTCAAGAATTTCCTGAGCCTGAGCGCCGTTGACGCCTTTGTCCGTGAGATCAACCAGAACAAGGTGATTGTCTGTTCCTCCTGAAACAATTTTGAAACCTAGATTGATCAGTTCATCTGAAAGGGTCTTGGCGTTGTTTACCACGTTTGTCTGGTATTCAGTGAATTTCTCGGTGGCGGCTTCTTTCAGAGCCACAGCTTTGCCCGCTATCACGTGCATGAGAGGTCCACCCTGCATTCCGGGGAAAATGCATGAATCAAGAGCCGATGCCCATTTCTTTTTACACATGACGATTCCACCCCTAGGTCCACGCAGGGTCTTGTGGGTAGTAGTGCTGACGAAATCAGCGTCTTGCGCAGGAGATGGGTGTAATCCTGTGACGACCAGCCCCGCTATATGGGCTATGTCCGCCATTAAAACGGCGTCGACTTCGCGCGCGATCTCACCAAATGCTGTATAATCTATGATTCGTGGATAAGCGCTAGCGCCAGCAATGATCATCCTAGGTCTGTGCTTCTTGGCCAGATCTCTAACCATGTCATAATCAATTAGATGATCCTGACTTCGCACGGAATATGGAACAACACGATAAATTTTGCCGGAGAAATTCTTTGGATGCCCCATGGACAAATGGCCACCGTGTGAAAGATCCATCCCGAGGTACGTTTCACCCGGTTGCATAACCGTAAAATATACGGCCATGTTAGCTTGGGTCCCAGAGTGAGGTTGAACGTTGGCGTGCTCTACACCGAAAACTTGCATAGCTCTTTTGCGGGCAATTTCTTCAATCTTGTCGACATTGGAACATCCGCCGTAATATCGACGACCAGGGTATCCTTCCGCATACTTGTTTGTCAAAATACTGCCTTGAGCTTCCATTACCGCAGGGGAGGTAAAGTTCTCGGAGGCTATCATTTCCAATCTATATTCTTGACGCTCTTCTTCCTCCTTGATTATTTCAAAAACCTCGGGATCTGTTTTTTGGAGTGAATTCATGGTTTTCCTCTGTTAAAATAGCCGCGCTACCAGTTTTCGAGAGTCTCTCAAAAATGCCAATTCATTAAAATCAAAATATAACGGTCGACGTAATTAAAAACAATGGCTTAGATTGATTCGATGAGATCCACTCGTCTTTTGTGACGTCCGCTTTCAAATTGGGTTTTTAGCCAAACGTCCAATATGGAGAAGGCGAGGTCTTGGCCGAGGACTCTGGATCCCAAGCATAGCACGTTGGAATCATTATGTGCGCGACTCATCCTGGCCTGATACTCGTTAGCGCACAGAGCTGCTCTTATCCCTTTCATCCTGTTGGCGGTCATCGACATTCCTATCCCCGTGCCGCAGACTAGAATTCCCCTGGGAGCGTCTCCCTTTTGTATGGCCTTGCATAAATCGATAGCAAAAACAGGGTAGTCGCACGAGACTTCGGAAAGGCAACCTACATCGATGACTACGTATCCCTGATTTTCAAGTCTTTCCTTGATCAGTGTTTTCAAACCAAATCCGGCGTGGTCTGAGCCTACTAAAACAGTTTCCATTTTAGCAATATCTCCTAAATAAAAGAGAGACATTTTGACCACCAAATGCGAAGCTGTTGGAAATCGCGTACTCGATCTTCCTCCCCACGCTAACATTTGGAGTATAGTCAAGATCACACTCAGGGTCGGGTGAATCAAGATTCACCGTAGGGGGTATCAGGCTTCGCTCTAAAGCCAGCGTTGTATATATGGCTTCGATGGCTCCAGCCGCTCCTAAAGCGTGACCCGTCATGGATTTGGTTGAACTGACAGATAATTTATATGCGGCTGGACCAAAGCACCGCTTGATAGCAAGCGTCTCAGTCTTATCGTTCAGGTCTGTGGAAGTGCCATGAGCGTTAATATAATCTACCTGTTCCGGATTTATGTGAGCGTCTTGAATGGCCAAATTCATTGCATGGAAGGCCCCTGAGCCTTCTGGGTCTGGCATTACAATATGGTACGCGTCAGATGTGGCCCCATAGCCAACTATTTCCGCATGTATATTAGCCCCTCGATTCTTGGCGTGATCGAATTCTTCAAGGGTCAACATGGCTGCGCCTTCAGCGAGAACAAAGCCGTCCCTGTCCTTATCGAATGGTCTGGATGCTTTCGAAGGCTGATCGTTTCTTGTGGAGAGAGCCCGGAGAGCGTTGAACGCAGAG
>JBMFSZ010000444.1:2156-2871 GCA_049967315.1 Desulfomonilaceae bacterium | reverse complement strand
TGAACCTCGAAACAATAAACACCGCCCTCAACGTTTTGTTAAAACGAAGGGACGAGGACAAAAAGGAGTTGGAAGAAAACGTCCTGATCAATATTAAAGAGGTTGTAAATCCATATTTGACAAAGTTGAAAAACAGTAACCTTGATTCACGCCAAAAGGAATATCTGGCTATTATCGAAGCAAATCTGGACAGGGTAATCGCTCCTTTTGTGCATCATCTGTCGTCAAATTTTTTCAATCTGACATCGAGAGAAATCGCTGTCGCCAATCTGATTTTAGAGGGAAGAGATACCAAAGATATATCAGATCTGCTATGCATTTCACCAAATGCGGTTGAATTCCATAGAAAGAATATCAGAAGAAAGCTAGGAATTAGAAACAAGAAGATTAGCCTGAGATCCAGGCTCCTTTCCTTAGGACCTAGTTGCATATATCAGCAGTTTCACGCTTGGAAGTCCCACAAAAACCCGTAGTTTTTCACTACCATTTTATTACAAATTTTCTCCCATTTCTTCTCGCCTTTTTAAGCTCTATAAGAATCATAGGAAATATTTCCGCGACGTTTTGTTTCTGACAACTTTGGCAGAGGAACGCTTCAAACTTGGCCTAAAAAAAAGGAAGAGGGAGAAAAAGATGACACCACTAGAAAGAGTCGCAACAACATTGCAACACAAGGAACCGGACCGGGTGCCGGTGGCTCCGTTGGTTTGTGGCG
>JBMFSZ010000444.1:0-2146 GCA_049967315.1 Desulfomonilaceae bacterium | reverse complement strand
CACGTAGAGTTTATGGAGTCACTTACGCCGAATGGTCTCTAGATGGCGAGATTCAGGCCAAGAGCATGCTGCAGGCCCAGGAACTGATAGGCTTTGATGGTATACTGACGTTGGTTGATTTGTCAGTGGAGGCTGCTGATTTCGGCCAGGAAATGGTATATCCGATTGAAGACACGGCTCATCCCAACTATGACAATCCCCTGATAAAATCACCAGCCGATTACAGCAAATTGGAGCGATTTGACCCTACTAAAAGCCCAAGAATGAAAGAAATGATCAAGTACTGCGACATCCTTATGAACGAACGTGGTTCGACATTGCCGGTAATGGGTTTTGTATACGGTCCATTGGGCATTCTTTCAATGATGCGAGGCGCTGAGAATCTTTTCCGGGATTGCATGAAACACCGCGACGATGTCATAGAGGGTATGAAAATCATTTCGGATGTTCTGGATGATTATATTAGAGCAATGGCAAAGACCGGGGTTCATGCGATAGTTTTGGACACCCTGTTCGCGTCTAACACAATCATGAGTAAAAAACTCTGGATGGCCACTGAGGGTCCATTTGCGTCGAGGATCGCCAATACTGTCCGAGAATGCGGGGCTATGGTCATGGTTCACAATTGTGGGAATGGGGTCCATTTTGACACTCAAATCGAGACAATGGAGCCTGTGGCAATTTCCTTTGCGTACACTCCTGATGGCTGCTCGGACATGGTTGACGCAAAATCAAAATGGGGCGATAAGACCTGTCTATGCGGATATATAAGTCCAGCCCAGTACATGTTCTTGGGTAACCCTGATCAGGTCAGGGAAGAGTGTAAAAAACAAATCGGTGAACTGGGGAAAGGTGGTGGATTTATATTGGCTACCGGCTGTGAATTCCCTCCCAATGGGTCTTTAATGAATGCAATTGCCATGGTGGAAGCGGCGGAACTTTATGGCAAGTATCCACTAAAATACTAGAATTGGATTCATTACCCCGGGTCGTTTTCCCCAAACGGTGGTCAGATTATGACCCTTTGGTTAAATTTAGTGTTCCAAAGCCTTAAAAGTAGAGATATTTCATGGATCAACCAGTCACGAAAACCAGTTTTAAAGAACTTGCAATTGAAAAATATTTTATCGACAAGGAACCATTTTATGTGCCGATAGCCAGCGAAATTGCCCTATTTCAATCGGCCTATCGTCTCCGGTTGCCTGTTATGTTGAAAGGACCGACAGGATGTGGAAAGACTAGATTCCTGACGCGAATGGCTTGGGAATTTGGTCTTCCTTTGGTTACTATAGCCTGTCACGAAGATCTCACGGCTTCCGATCTTGTTGGACGTTTCCTTTTGCAAGGCAACGAAACGAAATGGGCCGACGGACCGTTAAGTTTGGCGGTTAAGCACGGAGCGATATGCTATCTGGATGAGGTAGTTGAAGCCAGAAAAGATACAACAGTTGTTATTCATCCGCTTACAGATGATCGGCGCGTGTTACCCCAAGAAAAGAGGGGGGCCATACTCGAAGCCGATCCAAATTTTCTTTTGGTAATATCATATAACCCCGGCTATCAAAGTGTTACCAAAGATCTCAAACATTCTACACGACAACGATTTGTAGCGATTGAGTTCAATTATCCGCCTGCGGAAAAGGAGAAATTGATTCTCATGATAGAGGGGCTTGTTGATGGCGATACTGCAGACCGACTGATCAAGCTTGGAGAAATGGTTCGAAATCTTAAACAACACGGTTTAGAAGAAGGGGTAAGCACAAGGTTGCTGGTTTACGCCGCCAAACTTATTTCAACCGGCTACGACCCTAGGGGCGCCTGTAACGCTGCTGTGACATATTCCATGACGGACGATCCAGAAATGCAGGAAGCCATTGGAGAAATTGTTTCAGCGCTTTTCTGAAAGGCTATCTAATGGCGGTTTTTAATCCTTGCAAATCTTTCACTAGAAAAGATCTAAAATTTTTGAATGATTTCCTGAATTCCAACCCGCAGATCCTCAAGACTTTACCTCGGGCATCTCAGGATCATTTCTTAAAACTTTGCGGATATGTCGCACACCTTCGATCGAAGAGATCTTCGGAATTTGTAATATTAACCTACAACACAATCGGGTTTTTAAATGGTGTTCATGACAAAAGAAGGG
>JBMFSZ010000443.1:0-2908 GCA_049967315.1 Desulfomonilaceae bacterium | reverse complement strand
ATCAAAACCAACAATATGTAAAATGCCATGGATTACTAGATAGGTGAACATCTCCTCAACAGTATACCCCAAGGCTTCAGAATCAGAGGCGACCCTGTCCCAGCATACTATAACATCTCCGAGCAAGTTCGCGTTACCGGTCGACACGCCTGCTTCTCTTTGGCTAAAAGAAAGCACATTAGTTGCTCCTTCCTTTTGCCTAAATTTGAAATTGATGTCAGCCATAGTTTCAGAATCGACAACGGTCACAGAGAGAATCGAACTCTCATCAGCCCCCAAGCTGACCAATATTTCTTCGATTTTCCTCTGAATCTGACTCGATTCCAATTGAGGCGACATCTCTCCCCATTCTAATATGATCTCCATCTCCCTTATCCTGCGAGTTTGAATCTTCGGGGTAATCAATCCTGGAATGAAGCACCCCTTGCAAAGCTCTTACGTAGGACCTCGTTATGGCCTGAATGTCTTTGAGAGTCAGGTTGGACTGATCCAGTTGTCCCTCTTCAAACAGACCCATGATTAAGCCATGAACTTTTTTTTGAATTCTTGCCGGTGTCGGGTCCGGCAGTGTACGGCAGGCAGCTTCCGATATGTCGGCAAGCATAACTAGCGCAGCTTCCTTGGTGTCAGGCAACGGTCCAGGATAGCGATATTTTTCTTCCGCAACGGGAAGTCTACTTTTGTCGGTTTTTTCTACTGCCTTGTAGTAAAAAAATTTGATGAGACTGGTACCATGGTGTTGCTGTATAATGTCGATTATTGGTTCACCCAACCGGTACTCTTTCGCTTTTTCAACACCGTTCTTTACATGTGAAACCAAGATCAGGGCGCTCATGGTCGGTTCCAGCCGATCATGCGGGTTTATGCCGCCCACTTGATTCTCAATAAAATATGTCGGCTTCGAGGTTTTTGCGATTTTCCCAATATCATGGTAAAGAGCGCCAACTCTAGACAGTAAGGGATTAGCCCCTATCGCCTCGGCCGCCGTTTCAGCAAGGTTACCTACCAACATTGAATGATGGTAAGTCCCAGGCGCTTCGAGAGCCATCTGTTTCAGCAACGGATGGTTGAGACTGGCTATTTCAAGCAATCTGATATTCGTTGTGTAGCCAAGCCGTTCTAGCATGGGAGCAAGACCGAAAGTTATGGGGCCACAGATTACCCCTCCCAAAAAACCCAAGCCTATTTCGTAAACATCCTCAATATCTTGCAGTTGCCCAAGGGCCAGTTTTACACTAAGGACGGACATCATATTGACCAGCCCCACGACCAGACCTGCCCGCAGGATTGCAGTTCGGTCCGAAACTTTGCTGACACCGTGCAAGCCAACTACGCATGAAATCAAATAAAACGAGAATAGATATACGTCTCCTTCAACTGCCATGGAAGCAGCCAGACAATTCAGCACTGAAAAAAGAAAAGCTAGCCTAGGATCAACCATTAGTGAAGCGAGCATAGCCGAAATGGCGACAGGAGCCGCAAAATAGGATGATTGAGGATTTATATGAGTGAACGAAACGGATAGAGATGTAGAAATGTGTGAGAAAATTTTCATCATGAGCACGGTGCCTATCAATAAGACACTGAAAAGCACCAGATCACGGGGGGCCTGCTTTTTCCTGCCGAGATAATTTTCAGAGAAATAAAGACAGAACCGAATCAGCAATATCAGAATCAGCCCAAGCCCAGCAACGATGCCGTAGCGACTGTAAGCGGGATTCGCCTTGTTCAGGCCATCCAGTTTCTTAATGTGCGCCTCATTTACCGGCTCCCCCTCACGAACTATAGGTTCGCCTTTTAACACCTGAAAATATACCGGTTTTACCGAAGCAAGCGCTTCCTGTCTCAATGCTGCGGTTTTTTCTCGATCGAACGTCAAATTGACATTGATGAGATCGGTCGCTATTTTTCTAATTGCCTCTGATAGAGCCTTGTCTTGAGTATCATCGCGCCCCTCATTATTAATCTTCTCCATGGCCTCTCGCAAATCGTAAAGAGAGGAAACATCTTTTAAAGATTCAAGCTTTTCCCTGGATTTAACACGAATCAGGATCCCCTGTTTGCCGTCACGCAAGAGCAACTCCCTGCTCAGTACGACTCCTTTCAATAATAAAGGTATCACAAGGGACTGCAGGTCTCTTTGTGCGCGTGCGCTGAAGCTAACAGCCCTCAAAGCGGCGAAACTGGCTGGAGAAACATCAGCGCCCAGTAAAGTTTCAAACCGTGACCTAAGGGCATTGGTGTCAAGTGGCTGAAACTGCTTTGCAGTAGCGCCTTTCGTCTCTACTGGAGCCTTATTGTCCTTTGATTTGTCTTCCTCTTTGGAGTTGTATTCAGCCTCCTGAGCCAGGTAGGTTTTCATGAAATTAAATGCGTTGGCTATCCGTGCCTGTACGTCATCAACCATCTCTTCATCCAGGTCATAGACCGGCGCCACAGACCGAAGGACTTCCTGTTGGTTCTTGTTCGTCGCCTCTTCGTCAATTACTTGAAAGGTGATAGGAGACAAAATAGTTTCTGGGGCGGGTTCACCGATGGTCAAAGAGTAGACCTGGAATGATCTTGGCGCAAGCAGGAACGCAGTAAGCAGTGAGACCCCTACTAACAGAGTCCACATCCTGATTTTCGGGTCTAATAAACGATAGGCCCGTTCTGGAATGAAACGATTTAATGACCGGCGCTTCTTGTTAAGAGCGTCTTTGGGCCGGTCCTTCGATGAATTTTTTACCGAATTATTTTTTTTGGACGATGCTTCGAACATCGAACATTATCTCCGACTTCTATAGTCCGACGCACGACCTTCATACGCCTTTATTATCTCCTGCACAAGAGGATGACGCACGACATCCTTTTCATTGAACATAATGAACGATATGCCTTCAATATTACACAGTAGGTCTCTGGCTTC
>JBMFSZ010000442.1:0-2980 GCA_049967315.1 Desulfomonilaceae bacterium | reverse complement strand
GAAAGACGGTTACCATGAGATCGAAACGCTATTTCAGGAAATCGATCTTGCAGATGAGATTTTGTTGAAACAATCTAATAAGGGGACATCCCTACGTGTTTACGGAGCCCCAGAGATTGAAACAGAAGATAACATAGTCTTCAAGGCGCTAAAATGGTTGGAAAAACTAATCGGGAGGACGTTTGACGTCCAGATCGAACTGCACAAGAATGTTCCGGTTGCAGCTGGTCTAGGTGGCGGAAGTGGAAACGCTGCGGCGATCATTATTGGAATTAAGGCATTGTTCGATTTAGACTGGTTGGACTTAGACGCGATAGTCCCATTGACATCAACCATTGGCGCTGATGTCCCCTTCTTTTTCCAGGGAGGCACTGCCATAGGAGAAGGACTGGGAGAGAAGTTAACCCCTGTTTTTATCGATCAGCCTGGTCAAATATTGCTTGTAAACCCTGGATTTCCAGTCTCAACGGCGAAGATATTCGCCCAGGTGTCTAAAACCTTGACAGGAGAGATGAGACCAGGTATTTTGCAGGGATTATATGGGGAAGGGAGCGACTTGCGCTCCTTCCTCTATAATGAACTGCAATCAATTGCAGAGCGTGAGCATCCTTCGATACATAAAGTGATGGACGCTCTAAGGAACTTAGGCGTTGAAAATCCGCTTATGAGCGGAAGTGGTCCTACCGTTTTTGGTTTCATTGACAAGAAAATTGAGGATTCGGAATTTTCGGATTTCCCGAAATCATGGAGAGTCATACTTACAAAGCCCGTTAAACACGGTGTGACAATCAATTAGATTGTAAATACAAATTTACTATTCTATGCCTACTGGGGTGTCGTCAAGTGGCAAGACACGGGTCTTTGGAACCCGCATTCGGAGGTTCGAATCCTCCCACCCCAGCCAAAAAGTGTCGTTTTAACTAAAATCTGCTTTATAGAGGAACATTATGCCGTCAAAAACTTTGCAAACCAGAGAGGAACAAAAAGCCAGATTCTTGATTCAGTCTGAATCGAGGCGTGCTGCGCTTGCGGAACAGGGTTTTGCGCAGGACAGGATCGAAAAGGACCCGACAATCAAGCGCCTAAAGGCCAGAATAAAACAGGTAAACGGCGCATTAGCCAGAATTGCGTTTCTCGCAGAACAAACCAAAAAACTTCAAGAGAGAAAGCTTCAGAAACTCTCCGAAGCCGCAGCCGCCAAGGCCGAGTCAATAAAACCGGGAGCCACTGGTAAAAAGAAAAGAGCTGAGGCTAAACCGCCTGAACCGGTTAAGAAGGGTTCAGGGGGAAAGGGCAAAGACAAGTCCAAGCAGGAAGGCAAAAAGCAACAAAAATCCTGAAAGTAGTTTGATCTATTTCACATCCCCTTAAACTCAGGGTTTTTTTGTAAAGGTCCGTAGACGCTCATTGTCTTCGGGCCTGTTTTTTGAAGCAATGATAGCGCAGTCCCAGTTAGCCAAAAATTCCATACTGGCCCCGGTCTTGTAGTATAGATGCCTGATCTCGATATAATTAGATACTTGAGAGAATTGGTGCTCATAGCGCCAGGTTTTCTTCTCGCAATTACGGTTCATGAATTTGCCCATGGGTATGTAGCTTATAAACTAGGGGATCCCACGGCTAAAATTGCCGGGAGGCTAACTTTCAACCCTCTGAGTCATCTAGATCCTTTTGGGACTTTAGCGCTTGTTCTTACCAGGATGATAGGTTGGGCCAAGCCAGTCCCCATAAATCCGAGATATCTCAAGAAACCCTTGCAAGATATGGTTTGGATCAGTCTTGCCGGGCCAGCGGCCAATCTGGCGACCGCAACAGCCCTCGTAATCTGTCTCAAAATTATGTCGATTATCTCAATGTCGGGGGCCAGGTCTTATGCCAGCGAATTCTTTCTCGGACCATTATTTCTTATAGTGAGTTTTGGAGTCAGAATAAACATAGTCTTGACGGTCTTCAACCTGATTCCGGTGCCTCCGCTGGATGGATTTAACATTGTGAAAGGATTACTTCCAAGGGTTCACGCCTACAAACTCGAAGCAATTGAACCTTACGGATTTCTTATTCTCCTTGCATTACTTTTCACTGGTGTCATAAACTATATCATAGTGCCTCCTATAATAGCTTTGGAACATGTTCTGGTCGGACTTGTAAGGTAAATTATGCCGTATGAGGTCAAGTTGGACATTTTTGAAGGCCCATTGGACCTTCTTCTACACTTGATCGAAAAGAACGAAGTTTCAATTAGCGACATCCCCATTGCCTCCATTACCAGTCAATACCTCGAAACCATTGAGACACTGAGATCGTTTAATCTCGATATAGCTGGCGAATATCTGGTTATGGCAACGTATCTGACCCATATAAAATCTCAAATGCTTTTACCTAGCCCCTCTGTTTCTGACGGTGGCCCTGCTGACGAAGAAGACCCCAGAGCTGAGCTTGTAGGTCACTTGTTGGAATACAAGAGATATAAAACTATTGCGGCAGACCTTGGCTCGATGCCGTTGCTGGGAAGGGACGTCTTCCAGAAAGGTCTTTCAGACTGTGGCCATCCTGCTAATGGGTGGAGACCACCAGCCCTTGATGTCAATGAACTTTTCAACTCACTGAAGGATTTGCTGGAGCGTCAGGAGCCTGAAATGCTTCTTGAGATCAGCAATGAACCCCTGTCGGTTCGAGAAAAAATTGACGAAATTTTAAAAAGGCTTGAAAAGCATAGTTGGTTATCGTTTGGCCTACTTTTTTCTGACGACTTTTCTAGAAGCAACGTTGTCATCACTTTGTTGGCCATACTCGAGATAGTGAAGATGGGACTTGCAAGAATTTATCAGGAAGTCCCTTTCGGCTGCATAGTTATTTCAAGACGTTTGTGATTCTATGAGGGGGGCGCTCTTCAGCCGTGTTAAAATGCGGCGTGGAATCTTTCTCTAAAAACCCGCGGGTAGAAACTATGAAAGCTTCGTGGAAATCTCTTAATTGTCCA
>JBMFSZ010000441.1:0-2988 GCA_049967315.1 Desulfomonilaceae bacterium | reverse complement strand
GTCAATCTGGTCGCCGGTAAGGATGTTTTCCTTACAGGGAGCGGCTGCCTTGTCGACATAAACGGGCTTTTCAAGATTTTCTCCCAATCTTGCCCAGGCGCCATAAAGGTCCACCAGAGTCGAATTGAGTGGTTGACCCATAATCAGGGACAGACGTTCGGTTGTGGTGCACACACTAGTGATGACTGGTGTGCTGTAGCCCTTGACATTTTCAAATAATAGCGCAGGACCGCTTTGCTCTTCGTTGAGTTTGGCCACGTGGGAAAGTTCGAGATCCCAATCCACTTCCGCCTTAATCCTTTTGCAAAGGCCTTTGGCCTCACCTTCTCTGATGAAATCTCTCATGTCTTTCATGTGAATCTATTGCTCCTTTACTTTCGATAAATATGGGTTTCGAGCGCTATTTTGTTGCGGCCTCGAGACAAACCAAACCTTTACGTTGAAACACCCGAGGTCACCGGAGGCTTCAAAGTTCGACCCTCTGCCAACAGCAGCAAACAATTTTCAGTGAGGAATTAGTTACATGGACTTTGCCTTAGAGAAATTTCCTCTCATTATCTTTTTCAGATTTTTGGTCACACGTTACTGCTTGTGGGGACTGGAATTCATTTAATCTTCTTGCCAAGCATCAAGCCAGCGACAATGTGCTCTAGGGCGCTAGCCGCTGGCTTAACGATCGGTTTGACTTCCTTTTGGCTCCAGACTGTCTCTGGCCGGCTCTGAAGAATAAAAATTTCACCTTTGTACGGCAGTCCCTTTTCTGTGGCCCACTCGATGTCCATGGGGCGACCGTAATGTTTTTCTATGAGCTTTCCCACCTTCGCAAGTTCAATCACTTCTTCATCCAACAGACTTTGAGATGTCTGCCGTTCAGGGTTCAATTCTAACTTCAGAACTTCATCGGACTCTGGATCGGTGGTGTAGTAAATTTTTTTGTCTGAAATTGTCTTTTTCACCACATCCATAGTGATTTTATTGACGTGAAATTGATCAGGGGTGACTTCTCCCGACACCACACTTTCTCCATAGCCGTAGTTCGAGTCGATAACTACTGTAGCCCGGTCCCCTGTGGCAGGATTAAGGGTAAACATGACTCCTGCGGTGAAGGATCTGACCATCTTTTGAACTGCAACGCTAATGAGAACCGCGGAGTGGTCAAAACCCATCTTAAGCCTGTAGGCGATCGCTCTCGGAGAAAAAAGGCTTGACCAGCATTTTTTTATACGGTCGAGCAACTGGTCAACACCTCTAATCCACAGGTATGTATCCTGCTGACCGGCAAAGCTTGCCCCCGGAAGATCTTCGGCGGTTGCTGAAGACCGGACTGCTACGGGCAAAGCGGGGATTCTGGCGCGTCGGGCTAAAACCCGGTACTCGGAGGCTATTATGTCCTCTAGCGGTTCGCTAATGGTTCCCGATTCGATCCAGGTGCGGATATCTTTCGATGCTGTTTCCAAGTCGGGGAGACACTCATGGTCCAAGCCATTGAGCCGCTCCAAGATCCTGTTCTTCAAGGAATTCTCTGCGAGGAACTGTTCATATGTGGCAGTAGTGATAGCAAAGCCCGGAGGCACCGGGATCCGGGCTTTCATAAGTTCACCAAGGCTAGCGCATTTTCCACCTACGCGATCTACCATGCTGTTATCGCAATTCTCGAATGGAATGACATAATCTGACGCGTTCATCATTAACTCCCTACGACAAAATCAGTCTAGCCAATGATGTCAATTTCGCCCTTGGAGCCGTCGATTCTGATTCTTTGGCCTGTTTTTAACCTGGAAGTCGCGGAACCGGTGCCCACTATGGCAGGGAGTCCGTACTCCCGACAAACAATAGCGGCATGGCACATCACACCACCAACATCCGTAATAGCGGCCTTGATCCTTTGAAACGCCGGGGCCCAGCTTGGAGACGTCGTTGGGGCCACAAGGATTTCACCTTCCTTGAGTTCTCCCACATCCTTTACTGAACGGCATACGCGAACGATGCCTTCCGCCACACCCGGTGACCCGGGAAAACCAATTATCTTGGTGAGATCATTCTCCGAAATAGCTTTCAACTTGGCCCATTGGGACATCGACTCTGAGGTTATACCCCACAGGACTATGGTAAAAGGCTCTGTGATGGTTTCGGGCATGGTTCCCATTCCGTCCGGGGGTGTCCACTGACGGAACTTGTCCATGACTCCCTTTCTCCATGTCACCTCTTTAGGCCATACGAGAGGCCCTCAGGTTTAGAGCCAGTGGCCCAACTTGTCACAACATCCCAAAGCGCATCTTTGATCTCCGACCGTTTCAGGTACCAAACATCTTCCACGTCTTCGATGAATTTGTAATCTACCAGGATCTTTCCAACTTCTCGCACCTTGTTCCAGAAAATGCTGTGGAACCAGTGTTCGACGTAGAACAAATGATTTTCAACATAAGGGAAAACTGTTCTAGCTGTTCCCAACAACTGATCAAAAGCCTGCCTGTCTTCTTCGGTAGCTAACAAAGCTCTGTATTCAGTTGCCAGTTTTTCTCTCTCTTCAATAATACTCTGAGTTGGACGATCAACTTTCTCACCCTTCCTAATTTTTTCTATGTAGATGCCCATGGCAGAAAGGGGGATATCCAGATCGTCATTCCAGCATTTGTCGTGATGATACCAGCCAGTTCCAGTTGATACATAAAACCATGGTTCCCGAGCATTGTTGAAGGCTTCTAGCCATTTTTTACCGTTTTCGCTATCTTTCATGCCCTCCAATACTTCAGCCTCGGTCCCCTTGAGCGCAATATCGTCCACTCCAAGTTCAATGGCTAATTTGGCCAGTTTCTTTAGCTCCTCATCAGGTCGGTAAATTATTACGTCGATGCCGCCGACCATTTGGGTAATCTTCTGGAGAGGTATGTCAGGAAATGCTTTCTGACAGAAATCGACAAAAACAACATAAGCTGCGTAACCCAGGTTGAGGAATTCAAAGTGATATTGCCATGTCAGTATGCCAAG
>JBMFSZ010000440.1:0-2988 GCA_049967315.1 Desulfomonilaceae bacterium | reverse complement strand
GGTATAATCCGGAGGCGGTTTTACCCCTAGTCAGTTGGATGCTAATATTTCCGTCGTGCCAAGCCCCGCGAGGCTTAACTATGTACATTAGGAACTTAAACAATTTCGACGATTGTCTTGAGGGAGCTGCCTTCATTCGATTTTTTGGTAAGATGGAACGTAATTGCGGATGATCTTTTTCTTGTTCTGGTTTCAAATGGGAAACGAACAATTATCACAATCGTCGTAACTGGGGCTCGCCCTTAATAGTGATTTGACGGCTCTGAACTTGCCATTGGGCTCTCTTTCAATTTCCGAGACATACTCGAAGTTAACTTCCAGAGAATTACTTATCCATTTTTTAATTTCATCGCGAATGATCAATTCGTCCTTTGGTGTGTAGCTGCTCCGCCTCACAACTTTAACTATAATTTCTCCAGGTTTTTGTTGTACAATCTGGCTCTCCATAACGTTTTGAGCATCTTTGAAGATGTAGTCAAAGCGCATTACGCGTCCCCCCTCCGGAGTGATCACATAATCATCCTGGCGCCCTTCGATCTTGCTTAAGGTTTTAGACTGTCTGCCGCAACTACATGATGACTTGTCATTTTCCCAGATGCCTACGTCACCGACCTCATACCGTATGAACGGAAATTCAGGAGAAGTAAGCCCAGTACAAACTATCTTACCCTTTACTCGTCCGTCATCCAGACGTTCAGACTCGCAACACTCAATCACTCCAAGTTCAAAGTCTTCGTGGTATGCGCTGTGCTCACATTCCGAAGCGTTACCGCATGCTTCCGCGAAACCGTACTGGTCAGTTATCCTGGCTCCTGTAAATTTTTCTACGCACTCTTTCTGAAAATCGAATGTATTTTCGCAACCCATGAAAATTACTTTAGGAGGGTTTTGTAAAGTTAGCCCATTTTCCATGGCAATAGTCGCCAGGGAGTGGATGAAAGAAGGATACGAGGTATAAAATTTGAATTGGGTATGATTCAGGAAATCCATAATTGGATGAATCTTGGAAGGGACAATATGCTGCATGTTAATTACCACTTCCCGCATAGGATGAACCCAGCGCCAAAATGGTGGTTTGTTTTGCTCTGCCGGGGTAAATAGGGGAGCCCGGAAATTAACGTGCCAGGATTTATTTGTCATCCCGAATCGGTTTCTGTGTCGCCACCATATAGCCCACTGAAGAGTCTCGGTATCTCGATTGACATAAAAGTGGAGGCTCTTTCCGGTTGTTCCACTGGTGTGCCGGAACAACAGCTTGTCCTTGTTCACGTTTTTTGAGACAAACTTGTCGGCATTATTTCTAACGTCTTCTTTCTTAAGTACCGGCAGCTTGGGTAGATCTTTCAAAGTAGCTATGTCGGATGGACGCAACTTTAGCTGGTCCATAGTTTCCCTGTAATAAGAAACGTTTTCATAAGCGTCCCTGATAATATTTCTCAGACGCTCATTCTGGTAGGCTTCGATTTCAGACGCTGACCATCTTTCAGACTCTAGCAACCATTCAAGCTTTTTATAAAAGGATTTGTTGTACTGATGAATTACGAAGTTGAACCCATAAAACCAGCACGCTACGGATTGCAGGGGAATCGGTAATTTTTTATATATGTCGTAAAGCGGATGGGAACTCATGGCTTAAATTCCTGGACTCTCATTCATGGCCCCAATATCTATCATGCGACGGAGCAAATATCACCAACTATTTAAGATAGCGTCAATATCCGCCAAGCACTGTTTTCAAAGGTAGCTTGATAAGCTCATATGCAGTTTTTGGGCTACTTTTTATAAATTTTATCTCTACTATATTTTTATTGCGTGATTTGGGACGAATCAACTGGTCTCTCAAGTTAAAAGCTTCTAAAAAACGATAGTCTTTCTAAGAATTCTCCAAACTTTCACGGAACACCCAATATTTTATGACCTTGTATATCAACCGGGCCTATTGCTACAAACCGCGTCGAGGATAGCTGCTAGGCGTTTTGCCTTGTCAGATTTTTCGGAATATCTGCTCAGGATAAACTTCCCTAACGCACGGAAACCAGGCATCCTTAACAAAGGCTTCAGGATCGGAGCGGCTTCAATTTTTTCTCGTATGTCAATTCTTACATAGCCCATTGATTCCTTAAACCGGTTTAACGTCGGGCGGTCACCAAAGGTGGCACGAATGCCATATGAAACATGATCAATCTCTGGTCTTCTTATAACTTCCCGGGTCGATACGAACAAGAGCGCATTCATTATCTGATACTTGAGCAAGTCACGGCGATTGAATAAGACGTCGCCGTAAAAACCCCCTCGATAGGTGAAGTCTATTCTGAAGGCCCCGAGTTCTGTCCCCACGAACGCTCCCCACGCTTCAAAAAGAGGGTTACGCGCTGAAATTTCAAAGTTCCTTTTCCACCACTTTAGTGTCCAATCATCGGCGAATCGACCTTGTCGTGAATAAGTGTCCTTCACCAGATCCATACCATTGTTGATTATGTAATCAATGCCGATCTGCTCTACCTGGCAATGTTTTAATGCTCTTCTCGTTTCCTTTCGCTGTTTTGTTGGTAGAGAATCCAGGTCATAGTTTTTGTCATCAACCAAATAAATGTAGCTATGTATTCCAGCATCCGTCACAGGAACAGGGTATCTGAGAAACAGACTTCCACCATGCCAGAGCGCCTTTTTTTCTGACGATGGCAAATGAATTGGTCCCTTCATCAACAATGGCTGGAAGATTCTGGAGCCAGTGGAATGCCACAAACCGGATTCTAATAAAATAACCTTGCAACCTAGCTCACAAAAGAAGTCAGCTAGGTGTGTTTCCTGAAAAACTTGATCGCTAGTTACCAAATGAGGTGAAACAGGCATTTTAAGTCTAGAAAATAATCAAAAGGTCGGATATTACAAATTGTCATGTAACGGCAATCACTAGAGCTGGTTTCAAAAATGCCATGTGACCGACATTTCTGGGGTATTAAATAAGTAGTTGTACTTTTTGGTGTT
>JBMFSZ010000439.1:0-2994 GCA_049967315.1 Desulfomonilaceae bacterium | reverse complement strand
CATTAGACAGGTCAAGGCACGCACTGTTCCATTGATGGTTCCTGCGGACGCCAACATTATTATCGAGGGCTGGATCGATACTGAGGAACTTGAAATGGAAGCTCCCTTCGGGGAATCACATGGGTACATGTCGACTGAGGAGTACAATCATAGAATAAACGTCACCGCCATTACCAGGAGAAAACACGCCATTATCACTTCCATGATCTCTCAACTGACCCCTTCAGAATCGGGAGTTATCAAATCTCTCGGATACAATGGGGTGATGTATGATTTTCTCACAAAAACCCTCAATAACGACTTCGTGGTTGACGTTGTGCTTTACGATCATCTGATTGGGGTTGCTCGCTTTACAACCATTGTATTTAAGCACAATACTCCCAAGACCGAGGTATGGCGCGCTATGAGGGCATCTACCGTGCTCATGAGATCCGTAGGCAAGATCACTGTAGCGGTTAACGAGGATATAAATCCTGATTCCATGGAAGAGATCATGTGGGCCGTGGCTTACCGCACTAATCCCGTAACGGACATCCAGATTTGTGATTACCAGGCGAATGGGCACGCTCCAAAACTTAGGGGTGGTAGGAAATGGGAAGCGCAAATTCTAATTGACGCAACGATGAAATACCCTATGGCTCCAGTGTCGCTACCTAAAAAACAGTACATGGAAGAAGCTAGAGAAATTTGGAGAAAAGCCGGACTTCCAGAAATACGGCCTGTTCGTAAATGGTTTGGTTACAGCCTTGGAGACTGGTGCGAAGAATGGGATAGATGCGCCGAAAGAGCTGTTGAAGGGAAATGGCTCTTGAACGGAATAAGAACGGAAAAAGCGGTTCCTACCGATTCCGTAGGCGGCCCGACAGCGGGCGTGCCCTGTAATTCAACAGTGATCCTTCATGAAGATAATCTGGAGATCGATTATCCAGTTGGATTTCCCTTAGTGGACGATTTTGATACAGATTCCTGATCCGTTGAGAGGAATCAATTTATTGAACTAAGCTTTCAAGGTTCGGATTTTATCCAGATTGTACGAGGGAATTAATGGATAAGGCGCAACATGCATCACAGAGGACATATCACGATTTCCAAGAGCATCTCGATGCGCTTGACAAAGCTGGGCTTCTTTACAAGATAGACCGGCTAATCAACAAAGACACAGAGATGCATCCCTTGGTCCGCTGGCAGTTTCAGGGTGGCCTAAGACAGGAAATGAGAAAGGGGTTTCTTTTCCGGAACATTACCGATGGGAAAGGGCGTTCGTTTCCAGGATATCAGGTAAGTATAGGCGCTCTCTCATCAAACCCTGAAATTTATTCAATGGGAATGAACAAGCCAGTCGAGGAAATAGGAGAAACTTGGCTTAAAGCAATAAACAATCCCATCCCCACCCGGGAACTTAAGACAGCGGTCTGTCAGGAAACAGTTCTTTTGGGAGATCAGGTCAGTGGCAGCGGTAAGGGTTTGGAGGCAATTCCCATTCCTGTGTCCACTCCTGGATTTGATGTTGCGCCCTACCTCACCGCGGCTTTGTGGATTACAAAGGACCCCGAAACCGGGGTCCAGAACATGGGAGCTTATAGAGGTAATCTCAAAAGTGCAAATCGTATTTGCGTAATGACAGAACGCACGACCTTGGCAGGGGCCTATGTTCACTGGAAGGCTTACCGTAGACTTGGACAGAAAATGCCGGTGGCCATCGTCCTAGGGGCCCCGCCAATCGTTGAATATACCGGGCCTCAAAAACTTCCGCTTGGGGTTGACGAACTTACCGTGGCTGGAGCTTTAGCCGGCGGGCCCATAAATGTGGTCAGATGCAAGACGGTTGATCTGGTGGTTCCCGCTGAAGCCAATGTGATTATAGAAGGTCATATAGATACAGAATACCTTGAACCGGAAGGGCCTTTCGGTGAGAGTCACGGTTACATGCAGGTTGAAGAATACAACTTCATTGTAAACGTTCAGGCTATAACCAAAAGAAAAGACGCAATTATTACGTCTATCATTTCGCAAGTGACCCCTTCTGAATCAAGTGTGATCAAAAGACTGGCTTATGAGCCTCTGTTTCTCTCACATCTCCGGGATCATCTGAACATCAAGGGGGCCAAGAGGGTCGTAATGCACGAGCCGCTCACCAACCTGAGGCGAATAGTTACAGTAGTTGTAGACAGAGAGCTACCCAAGCCGGAAGTTTGGAGAGCGCTGGAAGGATTGGCTTCCCTTCAGCCAGCGGTTGGGAAAATCTGTATTGCCGTTAACGAGGATATAGATCCTGATAACGCAAATGCCCTGTTATGGGCTATATCCTATCGTTGCAATCCAATCACGGATGTTCATATCACCCCAAACAGATCTATAGGTCATGCTCCACATACGGATGGGCCTCAAATAGAGTCCACCATGTTCGTGGATGCGACGCTAAAAGTCGATTTCCCGCCAGTGGCGCTGCCCAAGAAAGAGTTCATGGAAAACGCTAGGGCAATATGGGAGGAACTGGGACTTCCTGAACTCAATCCTCAGGCTCCGTGGCATGGCTACTCGCTGGGCTATTGGTGCAATGCGTGGGATAAGTGTGCAGAGCTTGCGTCGAAAAGCGAATGGTTGGAGAACGGAAAAAGATCATTCGGCGGAACAAAAAAATTGCCCGAACCCCAGACTCCTATTTCCCTCGATGGGGCGCAGAATATGGGCACATAGAATGGCACGGCCCGCCTTGCCACGTACGGCCGAAAGCTGTTTCAAGCCTTTGCGCCCCTGCCTTATGAACATAGGAGGCATTTAGAGGGGATCTTTAAAACCACGTGAAAACAGCATGTTATGAGGCGCATTCGCCTCTCGGTCTAGATTTAAAGCAATAGATCAATGAACGGATTTATATGGCCGACGATCAACGCTGGACTTGTTCATCGTCAGTTCTTCAGCTTCATATTTTCTATAACCCTTGTGTCAGCCTCGATATTCCTTTTATTTCGCTCCAACAGGGCAAACGATGCC
>JBMFSZ010000438.1:0-3005 GCA_049967315.1 Desulfomonilaceae bacterium | reverse complement strand
ATGGGGCATTGGTATGAACGCGAAGGAAAAGGCCGTTTCAGTTTCCTACTCTGCGCCGATCGTCTCCAAAGCGATGCGCGTCTTGAAAATGATACTGACTGAAAACGAGAATCCTGGAATAAGTGAAATAGCGTCGAAACTAAAACTCGCCAAGTCCACAACCCACGGAATACTGGCGGCGCTCGAAGAGACAGGCTGGGTATTGAGAGATCCTATCACGAGAAAATATACCTGTGGGTTTACGACGATGAAGATTTCTCAAAAAGCCACAGTCCGAATTCCCCTTGTTGAATTGGCCCGTCCCTATCTCGAAAGATTGAGTATTGAACTCAATGAAGATGTATTCCTGGGAATGTGTGGTGGAACTCATTTGTTGATTCTTGATCAGGTCGAATGTTCAAAAGATCTTAAGATAACAGCGAGACCTGGGACGCGTCTGCCATTGTTTGCGGGCGGCGCCGGAAAGATATTTCTTGCTTATCATGATCCTGATGACCTTGATGATTTTTTGAGACAAAACCCTATCCCAAGATTTACTCCCTATTCTGTGACCGATCCTGAAGTTTACATCGAGCAATTGAAAGAAATTCGGGAGGTAGGAATTGCTCATGATCACGAGGAATATCTGATGAACGTAACGGCGATCGCCGCTCCAATATTTCATGGTAAGAAAAATCGCAGACGTATGGTGGCCGGTTTCTGGCTCGTTGGCCTAGATCTGGCGGATTCCCCGGACAAAATGAAGCGGGCAAAAGAACTTGCTCTCGAAACGAGTGATTCCATATCGAGAGCTATAAGCGCGAGATAATTTCCAGCAATCTGACAGGATGGACTAACTGTGCTCTGAATTCCTTGGCCGAAGAAATTTTTCTTCGATAAAGTCTGCGATCACTTTGGGATCGTCAAGATTGAACACCGGGGTTCCCGGGGGTACTGAAGATGGGTCACCCGCTACCGCAATGAGATTGTCGTCAGTCGAACAAAGCATCTCCTTGCGAAGCGCGCTTCGGAAAACTTCAATCTTTGGAAGATCTTCCCGCTTGTATCCCTCAGCCAAAACCAAATCGACATCCTTAATAAATTTGTCGCGCAACTCCTTCATGGAATGATCATGGTCTGAATCCAAAACCATTGCTATTTTCGATGCTGATGAAATAAGCGTCAAAACAGCTCCTGCCTTTTTGTGGCGCCATGAGTCCTTGCCTTCATGGTCTATCTCAAATGAATGCGCGTCATGTTTTATTGATGCTATTCTATATCCTCTATCAGTCAGTTCCCGGATCAGTTTTTCGATTAATGTCGTTTTCCCGGAATCAGACTTTCCCACAATAGAGATCATTGGAATCATATTAGAATCCCTTCGAATCTAAGAATCAACCATCACGAATTTTAAAAAATCTGTAGCCACCCAACTCAATGGCGCACACAAGTTGATAAAACAACCGGCAAGTGATAATCATAATAATAACATAGTAGTCTGAAAACCTCTAAAAATGACTATGAGTAATTCTAAAGTAGAGCCGGAGCCACCCATGTCCATAAAGGAAGAGACGCTAAATACAGTTAAAGCCACTCATGAAGCCGCCGCAGACGCTGCAGGGCTTTCAATGTCAATGAAGGCCTCAATTCTTGGCGAAGTCGCCAAAAGAATAAAAGCTCAAAAAGAGAAGCTTCAAGCCGAAAATTCGAAAGATATAGAATCCGCAAAAAAAGCAGGTCTATCAAACGCAATGATAGACCGTCTGACTTTATCGGACAAGGTAATTGCGCAAACGGTTGAAGGGCTTGAAGAAATTGCGGCGTTTCCTGACCCTGTTGGAGAAATTACGGGTATGTGGATTCGACCCAACGGCATGCGAGTTGGCAAAATGCGAATACCGCTTGGTGTCATTGGAATAATCTATGAATCCAGGCCTAATGTGACAGTGGATGCAGCCGCTCTATGCTTGAAGGCCGGAAATTCTGTAATACTTCGCGGTGGATCAGAGGCTTTTAATTCAAATATGGCGCTAGTTAACATATTCAAGGAGACGCTGACAGATCTTGGGATAAATACGGACATCGTGAATTTGATTCCCACGACTGATAGGGAAGCAATACTGCATATGCTGCAACTGGAAGACCTGATAGATCTAATTATTCCCAGAGGTGGAGAAGAACTTATAAGATTTGTCGCTAAAAACTCGAGAATCCCCGTAATTAAACACTACAAAGGAGTGTGCCATCTCTACGTGGATGAATTTGCCGATCTGGAAATGGCAGTCAGAATCGCCATAAATGGCAAGACTCAGCGGCCCGGAGTCTGTAATGCTCTAGAAACTATGCTGGTCCATCAATCGATCGCCCGGGAATTTCTTCCCAAAGTATCAGCAGAAATGAAAAAAGCAGGTGTAGAACTGAGAGGTTGTGAGACAAGCAGAAAAATAGTTGACAGGATTTTACCAGCAACGGAGGATGACTGGTACTCCGAATATCTGGATCTTATTCTTGCCGTCAAAGTCGTCACGAATATAGACGAGGCTATTAGACACATTGCAAAATATGGCTCCCTCCATACCGAGGCTATTGTCACAAAAGATTACAATGCCAGCCAAAAATTTCTGAGAGATGTCAATTCTTCAACCGTAGTGGTCAACGCTTCAACCAGGATGAGTGATGGCTATGTGTTCGGATTGGGAGCCGAGATTGGCATTAGTACCACCAAGATTCACGCGTACGGCCCCATGGGAGTGAAGGACCTGACAACCACCAAATTCATAGTTCTTGGCGAAGGTCAAATTCGGGAATGATTCAGTTGTATTTTTTCTGTGTTCGCTTTGTTTTGATGCTGTTTTGTGAATCAACAATCTTTAGTCATTTGGGGCAATAAATTGGGCGAGATTCGTAGCACTATCGATATCATGATGGAAAGAACAAAGGGGATGCTCCTGTCGGATAAGGAAAGGGAGAATCTCAAGAAAGATGAACTGCAAAAAAAAGCCAAAGGTTACGCTTTGAAGTTTATG
>JBMFSZ010000437.1:0-3020 GCA_049967315.1 Desulfomonilaceae bacterium | reverse complement strand
CTATGAAGAAAAGAAAACAGAAAACTGAAAAAATTGAACAGAAAAAAAAGAATCCTGATTCAAAAGCGAAAACTGAAAAGCCAAAAGATCAAAAGGAAAAAAGTGTTAACTCAAACGATTTCCTGGAAAAAAGGCTGGCCGCTATAAAAAAGAATCTGGATTCCAGAAAATCAGAAAAATCAAAAAGCAAGGGGGTTTCAGGGCTGGATACCCCTGCCGGAGCCGGGTCCTCAATGGACGGCGAGCTGAACCACTGGTTTGAAGCCGTTAGAAGCAAGATCAATTCGCACTGGTCCGTGCTTGTCGATGAGCAAAAAGCGCCGAAAGTAACAATTATTTCTGTACAGTTAGGAGATGACGGGAGGTTGCTTAACGCTTCCATAGACAGTGGCTCGGGAGATCGTTTCTTTGATAGTTCAGCTATGAGAGCTGTCTATCAGGCTGCGCCGTTTCCATCTATGTCAAGGGAGATTTCCGAAAAGATCAAGGCTGCTGGTGGATTGGCTTTGAGATTTACTCCGGGTGGTCTGCAATGAAGCTGCTGAGACTGGTGGCCGAATCCATGCATACAAGCAAGACTCGCCTGACAAAGTACCTCCTTTTAGCTTTTACAATATTAATTATGAGCCATCCACTTCCATCATCTGGAAAGCTCCTGTTGGATGTAGACAACCCGAACCTCGGGAAGATGCCAATAATGGTGGCTGATTTTACTAGCAATCAACCGGGCCCTCTAAATGGCTCCGAATTGGCTTCAATAGTAAAGAATGACCTAATAATGTGCGGCCTGTTTGATGTTGTTCCAGTCTCTCAACCATTGACTCTAAATCAGAATGGTGAACCAGACTTGACCTCCCTTGCTGCAGGTGGGGGTCAAGCATTAGTGACCGGCTCGTTTTATGTCAATGGAAATCAGTTGACACTGGAACTCAAACTTTACGACATCGGCCTAAAACGACTTGATCTCGGTAAGCGATATACGGGGTTTGTGTCTGATCATCGTTACATGGTACACATGTTTGACGACAGGATACTTGAGAAAATTACCAATGTCCCAGGTTGTTTTACGAGTAAAATAGCCTTTCTCGATGACACAAAAACCAGAGAAATTTTTGTCATGGATTACGACGGAAGTAATCTACGGCAGATCACGAACACTAAAACCATTAATCTTTCACCTGAATGGGCTCCTGATGGGAAGGGACTAATTTTTACTTCATATATGAAAGGCAACCCCGATCTTTGGTATGTTAGCGCTGACGGTCACAGGGTTATACCGGTATCACACAGAAAAGGGCTCAATGCTTCTGGTAGATTTGCGCCTAATGGTAATTTCATAGCCTTATCTATGAGTATTAAATCTATACCTAAGATATTTATCATAACTACCCAAGGAAACATAATAAAACAGTTGACTAATGGTATGGGAAATGATATTTCACCCTCATGGTCGCCGGATGGAGCTTATATAGCATACGTTTCTGACCAGGCAGGTTCCCCGCAAATTTATGTGGCGCCAGTAAATGGTGGAGAGCCAAAGCGAATAACCCTTACTACTTCCTATAATACGGATCCTCACTGGTCCCCTAAAGGAGATGTGCTGGCTTTTACAGCCAAGATAGATGGTAGGTTTCAGGTCTGCACAATCAGGCCCGACGGAAGCGACTTTAAGGTCCTTACTAATAAAGGATCGAACCAGGACCCCACTTGGGCGCCGGATGGACGGATGATTGCTTTCGCTTCAAACAGAGAAGGATTCAAACGCATCTTCGTGATGGACTCCAAAGGAACCGTTCAGGTTCCGGTTTCACGTGTTGCCGGTCGCAGTCCGGCATGGTCTCCTAGATTATAGTAATCTTTATGAAAGGGAGAGAAGGAGACAATAAGTAATGAATAATTGCCGCCTTACAATATACTTTTCAGCCTTGTTAATCGTTTTTGCTTTAGCCGGATGCGCCAAGAAGATTGTCAGACCGAACGAAGTCCCTACACCGGGGTTGGGTATGGCTGGCGTTGGAGCAGTGACCGAGGGTGAACTTCAAGGTGTGCAAACGACTCTTAAGACTATATACTTTGATTTTGACAATTATACATTGAGTCCGGAAGCTCAGGCCGCGATAAACTATGACGCGGATATTCTTAAACGCTACCCGAACCTTACGGTTGTGGCCGAGGGACATTGCGATGAACGTGGCACAGCGGAATACAATCTTGCCTTGGGAGAACGGAGGGCCGGCGCAGTAGTTGAGCGTTTGCAGGCACTTGGAATCCCTGGCAATCGCCTCAGTACCGTTTCGTTTGGTTCAGAATTGCCTGTCGATCCCAATCACAATGAACAGGCGTGGGCCAAAAACAGACGAGTCTATTTACGTGTTTCGAAATAAAATGAAGCTTCGATTTACATGATTCAAAAGACTACTCAGAATGGTTCAATAATGAAGATGACAAGGCTATTATCAGGCCTTGCTATCTTCCTCAGTTTAGGTGGTTGCTTAACAAGGACAGCAAATCCTTCCTCGCCGTACAACCTTCCAGCAGACGCTGCTAGTTCTCAAAACCCAAATCCTATCATAGCTGTTTCAAGAATTCAGGATATGGAAGCTGAACTCCGTAAATTGCGCGATTCCATTGAAAGGCTAGAAGCATCTGGCGGTGATACCTCAGTCAAAAATTTGCAAGACCGCATAAGCCTTATCGAAAAGCAGTTGGGGATCGACAGTCAAAAGAATCAGGTTCCCGGAACTGAAGGGGGCCAGAAATTTGGGGCCGCATCTCCCAGTGATTCCACTACCCGGGCAGGACAGGCTTCCGTATCCCGGAAGAGTTCTACTGCCGCATCTGCAATTGATCAATCCGATGAAGTCACTGAAGTGAGAAATATTCCCCTGACGCCCGATGAAAAAGCCTATCGGGCCGCCTACGCTACTTTCAAGAGTGGTGCGCTTGAAAACGCTGTGACCCAATTCCAGGATTTCCTGAAAAAACACCCCAAGAGTCAATTTGCGCCCAATGCTGTTTAC
>JBMFSZ010000436.1:0-3027 GCA_049967315.1 Desulfomonilaceae bacterium | reverse complement strand
CTGGGAGTTTACTCCTCTGGTCTCATCAGAGTGACAGACAAGTTTAGAGTAGGGGTTGTGGCCGCCACGGGAGGTATCGCCGTATTTTATTTCGTAGCACTGATTTTAGGCATGTTTGGAGTAAATGTCCCCCTCATAAACGGAAATTCGTGGGCTGGGATTGGTTTTAGCCTGGTTGTAATTTTTATAGCCGCATTAAATCTTGTTCTTGATTTTGATGTCATACAGAGTCTTTCGAGGTCTGGAGCCCCCAAATACATGGAATGGTACGCAGCTTTCGGTTTGATGGTCACTCTGGTCTGGCTCTACATAGAAATATTACGTCTACTGATGAAATTGAGAAGCGAAAGATGAAGCCTCTTTTGGGTTAGGTTTCAACAGATAATTTTACGTGGACGACAAATTCTGCCCCGTGAGCGCTCTTACAAATGCTGAGCGTCCCGCCCATAGCGCTGGCAAGGGCGAGGGCGCCGGCTAACCCTAACCCATGTCCCCTGACAGGAAAATCTTCTATTTTTTCACACTGGAAATAGCTATCGAAAATTTTCTGATGATAGTTCTCCGGTATTCCCGGCCCATCATCTTTTACCCCAATCTCAACATTTTTATCGTCCATCGAGATTCTGACGTTGATTGACCTGTTTCTGTACTTGAAGGCGTTAGAGAGCAGATTTGTGCATATGAGACCCATTTTCGTCTCGTCTATCCGAATTGGTTTTTCAAGAAGACGAGAATCAGCTTCGAGGATAACACCATTGGCTTTCAGTATGTCCAGAAATTTATCAAATCCATTGCTGTCCTCCAGAGCATCTGAAACCGCGGGATCTATTAGATCGAAAACCTCGACTAACGCTGCCCGCAAAATTTCACCCATGGTGCAATTTTCAACATGTAGTACCCCGAGCGAGGCCATATCGACTTCAAGCATGTTATTGGCCAGATGCCGCAATCTCAACGCGTTCCTGAGCATACGCTGGACAACTTTTTCCTGCTTTGGATTGAGTTTTCCATAACGTTCAGGTTTCTCGAGTAGGGATCTAGCTCCGGATTCAATAATGTTAATAGGGTTTTTGAGGTCATGAACCAGATGGGCCGTTTTTATGTTCTTAATACTCACGCAATAACCCCCTAACGTTATTGGCGACAGTTCAGTCCGATCATGATTCAATGATCGTGGACTTGGTGATTTCAGGGTCTTTTTCCAATTTTTCCAAAAATTCCTTTTGGGTTTTACGCCACTCGTTATCAAATTGGGTTCCAAAGACCCCACTTAGCTTGCTGAATGCCGATCTCCATGTTGACTGGTAGCTCTTCGTGAGGAGATCTTCAAGAAAGGGAATCATGCCAACAATCTGATCTTTTGGAAGATAAGCTCTGGCGCCCAATTCAATAGATTTCTTTAACGCTTCAAGATTCAATGCATGCGCGGTAAGCATGACCACCGGCATCTTTTTTGTGGCAGCGGCCTGCAAGAGATCGAAGCCTTTTACGCCCATAATGTCCAATATGACGAGATCATACCTATTAGACATCATTTTGTGGATTGCTTCGTCATATGACTGAGCTGAATCGTAGTCTACCTTGTAATCTTCGAGTTCTTCAGCGATGATCTCGAGGATGTCCTCCTCGTCATCAACGGCCAGTATGCTCTTGCCTTTCAGGACGCTTGCGGGCATGGGCGGGTATCCTCTAGTAGACATATATTCTACATTTAACAGGTGTGTCAAGTTATCTAGTTCGTTTGAGAATATACGTGATCGTCGATTATTCTCGGCCTGCTTTTTTTGAGTGCATGGTTTGACTGCAGACTCTATTAGTGGTAGACTTAAATCCACACGGGCGGGTAGCTCAGTGGGAGAGCACTGCCTTCACACGGCAGGGGTCGCTGGTTCAAACCCAGTCCCGCCTACCAGTAATATCAATAAGTTAGGTCATGTTGCGGCATGGCCTTTTTTTTTGTTTGTAACTCCAGTTACTATTTTTCTAAACAACATCTTGCCGAGGGGCACAGACTAGGATCTCATGGGCGCCATGCTCAAAAGTTATTTTAGAAATAGCTTGCAGAAGTTCTTGATCGCCTATACGACAGCAACGGTCATTTACTGAATTACCTGTAAACCAATGGCCCACAATCGACTATGCAATTTGAGCGCCAATTCCAAATCGTCTGGCGCTGGGCCAGCAATTTTTGAAAGTGTCAGGCTCTATTCTTCAGTGTCATTTTATCTTTAATCAAGATTACAATCAGCCACTAACGTGAAATAATTGGGCCCAGGAGTGATCTCGTTTTCCATGGTAATCAAGTTAATGTAACTACTGGGTTTTGGTACTATTTCTGTTACGAATCATTTTAGCGCCCCAGCGCTACCATGATTTGAAGTTTCTATGTCGTCATGAGTGTGCTTCCCAGAAAATGTTAGAAGCTGGGATTTCAATTCTGAAAGCCCGATCAAAGCCAAAAGAAAACAAATCACTGACTCCGCGCCTTGATTTGCGCTGACCCCGGTTGAATCTATACCATCAGAAACGGAACCGTCAGAAAAATCGTACAGCGATTCGTTTAAACGATTCCGTCCTAAAAACCATTCAAACGAATGCTGGGCATGGATCAAGTAATTATTATCTCCGGTAACCTGATGAGCAGCTAAGTACGCTTCCACCAAATATCCAGCGTCGATAGGTTGTTGACCGAAAACTGCCTTGGTCCCATTTTTGGGATACCAGCCCTCATTGCCAACCAGTTCGAAATATAGCCCGTTCCATTGAACTTCAGTTAGAAAGCCTAGAGACTCAATGGCGGTATCAAGGAATTCCTGATTTCCTTCACATTGATAGGCCCGAAAAAGGGCTTCAGCAAGTTTGGAGTTTCCGTAGGTCAAAATATCTTCAAACCATAACCAGTTACTCGTTTTATGGGCCTTGTAACTTTCTAGAAGATTGTTTGCGAACTTCTCAAGAAGCCATCTGAAGCGGCTCGCGCCCCGAAATCTATCCAAAAAATGATAAATGCCCAAGATAGCATAGGCC
>JBMFSZ010000435.1:0-3051 GCA_049967315.1 Desulfomonilaceae bacterium | reverse complement strand
AAAAAGCCAGCAAAAGAAAATTTACAATTCAGTCAGGGGCATAAAGAACATAGCAGTACTTTCGAACAATATGTTTTTTAACAGCAGACATCTAAGGGAGGTGAAAGGAAGGTACCAGTATTTAAAGAGGAGATTGCAGCACTTAGGCACTCGCCCGAACCGACGGAAAAGGGATTCGAGACAGAACTCCAACTTGATCCCAAAACAGTTGAGTCGATCAAGCAAAAGGCGGTCCGTCAGGCGGTAGACACAATCCGGAATCGAGTAGACGCCTTTGGCGTTGCTGAGCCAGATGTTGTTATTCAAGGCACTGATCGCATCGTAGTTCAGTTGCCTGGCTTAAAGGAAGACGTGAACCGTGCGATTGACATAATTCGAAAGACGGCCAGACTTGAATTCCGACTCGTAGATGAAAAAGGCGACTTGAGTGCAGCGCTGAAAGGTAACGTGCCCCAGGGTGATGAAGTTTTGTATGAAATCAACAAAAATCCCAGAACTGGAGCGGTGAGCAGAACACCTTACCTGGTAAAAAAACAGGTTCTCCTAACCGGTGACCTTCTGACAGATGCCCGGGTTCACCCTGACAGGGGTGGCCGTATGGTCATTGGTATGGACTTTAACAGGTTAGGGGCTCAGCAGTTTGAGAGGGTGACGGCGGAACATGTTAGAGAGAGATTGGCCATTGTTCTGGACAACCGTGTCTATTCGGCTCCGGTAATCAAGGATAGAATCGCTGGTGGCTCGGCTGTTATTGAGGGAATGTTCTCCCCTGAAGAAGCCCACGATCTTGCTCTGGTCCTGAGAGCAGGTTCGTTGCCCGCACCGGTAAAGATTCTCGAAAACCGCACAATTGGACCGTCATTAGGAGAGGATTCGATAAGATCCGGGAGAAACGCTATTATTTTAGGGATGCTATTGATTGTAGTTGGAATGGCGCTCTATTACAAGTGGTCGGGACTTGTTGCGGATATCGCTCTCATGTTCAACCTTATTTTAATTTTCGCAGTTATGGTGTCTCCGGGCCTTAGAGCCACGCTTACTCTCCCTGGTTTAGCAGGCGCCGCCTTGACCATAGGTATGGCCATTGACCACAACGTGTTGATTTTTGAGAGGGTCAGAGAAGAACTCCGTGCGGGGAAAACCCCTAGAATAGCATTGGAAAATGGATACACCAGGGCTTTTTCAACAATTTTTGACTCGACCTCAACTACAATCCTTGCTTCGCTACCTCTAATCCAGTTTGGAACTGGGCCGATAAAGGGCTTTGCCGTTACGCTATGTATTGGATTGAGCGCTTCAATGTTCACCGCATTGTTCGTGACCCGAGCCATTTTTGATTACTTTTTCCAGGTGAAGCGTGTGAAAAGATTGAGTGTATAACCTTTGACCAACTTGAGCCAATGGTCTTAACTTCATTAAGGATTGAACAGTGGAACTTATACCGCCAAACACTAATATAGATTTTATGGGCAATAGGCGCTACGCGTACGCTTTTACCACTCTGGTAATTGTCTTGTCTCTTCTTTCTTTTCCCATTAAGGGATGGATAACCTTAGGGGTTGATTTTACTGGCGGAGTCACAGCTCAGGTCCAATTCAAGAAACCGGTTCATATCGAACAGATCAGGCAGGCCCTTGAACCGATTAGCAAAGAACCTACTGTGCAACGTTTCTCCCTGAGCGGAGAAGATTACATAATCCGCCTCGAAACTCATGATGAAGGGACCGAGCAATTCTCTCAGAAATTGCAGAATCTCCTGGAAAGCAAATTTGGGAAAGGCGTGTTTGAAATCAGGGGCTTGGAGATTGTTGGCCCAAAAGTAGGACAAGACCTAAGGCATGCCGCTATATGGGCTACTGTCATCGCATTAGCTATGCTTCTGGTTTATATGGCGTTTCGTTTTACGTTTAGCATGGGGTTAGGAGCGGTCTTTTGCCTAGTGCATGATCTCATTGTGGTTTACGGCTTTTTTGTATGGACAGGCAAAGAATTCAATCTCACCATACTAGCAGCCATGCTCACGGTAATTGGTTATGACATACACGATACGATTGTCGTATGCGACCGAGTCAGGGAAAACCTCAGGAGCATGAGGAAGCAGCCGCTTTCGGAGGTGCTCAATCTTTCAATCAACCAGACTTTGTCCAGGACTGTTTTGACATCAGGATTTACACTGCTCGTCGTCATAGGTTTGTTAATTTTCGGTACCAACGTTTTACGTGATTTCGCCTGGGCTTTGCTAATCGGTATAGTTTTCGGGACATATTCATCTATATTTGTTGCGTCCCCGCTGGTATTAGCGCTAGATAAATATATACCAGTGAAGCGAGGCTGAAATTTTCGACGGTCGACGTTTGCTCCAGTTCGCCCGAGTATTTAGAGAAAAATGACAAAAATTCTGGGGCATGCTGACACCTTGGCAATTCTGAAGAATTCAGTGGTGTCTCAAAAAATGGCTCATGCTTACCTCTTTTCCGGTCTCGACGGAATTGGGAAGAAGCTCGTCGCCATAGAATTTGCATGTATGGTGAACTGCCCCTCTTACGATCCAGATGAGGGGCATGAATGTAGAGTGTGTGCCCTTATCAGGAAAGGGAATCATGCTGACGTTCAGATCGTGACCCCACTAAAAGGGTCGATTAGAATTGACAGTGTCAGACAGATTCACAGTTTTTTGAAATATTCGCCAGTAGAGGCCCAATATCGGGTCATAATTATCGATGACGCTCATCTTCTGAACAGATCAGCTCAGAACGCATTACTAAAGACGCTGGAAGAGCCACCGGGCAGTAGCCTACTAATTCTAGTCACATCTAGAGCTTCCGCGCTGCTCTCCACCGTTAAATCCAGGCTCAGGCATGTTAGGTTCGGGCCCCTTGAACGATCGTTAATATCTGAGGAACTTGTAAGAAGAAAAAGAATTCCTTCAGATCAGGCTGCAAGTTTAGCTGGTTTGGCATCTGGAAGTTTGGGGCGTGCTCTTGAGCTGCTGTCCGTAAATACTTTGAAATTTCGGAATAGCTTAACCGATTTCCTGACAAATGCTCCTCG
>JBMFSZ010000434.1:0-3058 GCA_049967315.1 Desulfomonilaceae bacterium | reverse complement strand
CAGGTTGATAATATTATTTTTAGCGGATATATTCGCTAGCGGTCAATTGGTGGCAGCTGAAAAACAATTCTATCATTCATAGCGAGTTCCAAAAAATATGAAAAAGGGACGTGTATTGGTTGTAGACGATCAGGAGGAGATACTTTCTTCACTTGGCGCAATTTTGACGGACGAAGGTCACGAAGTTTTGAAGGCACGTGATGGGCAGGACGCTTTGCACATAGTGCAAAGTGATTCCCCCGATATAGTTTTTCTAGACATATGGATACCGGGCATAGATGGTATGCAGACGCTTAAGGCTATAAAGCGCATATCCCCCAAATGCCATGTCATTATGATGAGCGGTCACGGGACCATCGAGACAGCCGTCAAAGCCATCAAACTCGGGGCTGAAGATTACCTGGAAAAACCGTTGAACCTCGAAGACACGCTCCATTTGGTCGAAAAGGCCATCTCTGCAAAAGGACGGCAATCCGAAGCTTCAGACTTCTCTTATGGGGATCCGGGACCGCTGATCGGTTCTTCCCAACTTGCGGCAAACACTCGAAGATCTGTAGAAAATGCCGCTAATGAAACCGGTTCCGTTTGGATTTATGGTGAAAAAGGATCCGGAAAAGAATTTCTGGCTCGAAAAATCCACTTCCTGGCCGGCAATGACAGATACAAGCTCGTAAAAGTAAGCTGCGAAGATTTGACGTCCGAAAACATTAGAGAAGTCCTGCTCGGCAAGTTGGGCAACAGAGACACCCTAAAAAATGGAAACATCACTAACGCCTCGCCTGGAACTGTTATCCTGGTAGGACTGGACCGACTCAAGCAAGGCTTGGAAACTATAGTTATGAAGGTTCTTCAGGATATAGATCATCTCGGGAAGGGATCACAAGATCAGCGGCGTTACCTCCGGTCACTTTTCACATCAAAGATGTCCCCGGAAGAAATGGTCTTAGCCGGCTATGATACCAGCGCAATTAAATTTTTCAGTGAGAGGATTATCCGGGTTCCTCCCTTACGAGAGCGGCCAGAAGATATAGGCGTTTTGGTAAGACATTTCCTGACTGAGGCCTCAAGAGAATTCGACAAGGAAATAATCGATATCGAAGCGGACGCTTTAAACCGACTGCAGGCACACACTTGGCCCGGAAATATCAAGGAACTGAAAATTCTGGTGGAACATGCGGTCATGAATACGTCCGGGAACACGCTGGCCGCCAACGAACTACTTTTGCCCATCAGTTCTAAACCCTGCCCATATCAGATGGAGAAACAAACAGTTCTTGCTGACACCATCTCGCAACCTGTTAAAGATTCTCCACAACATGTCACAGAGAGGCGGATCGCTGCTTGGACCGCAAGTGGAGCCGCCTCCGTGACAGGCAGCAGACTTCAGAAAACCTTGCGTGGCAAGGTTGTTATTTACGGTCAAGGGTTACACTCAGGGCAAAAAACAGGTCTCACCATTTCCCCATTACCTGTATCGTCAGGCATAAATTTTGGTCATATAACTTCAGGGGGGACTGTTCCGGCATTACTTTCTTTTGTTGAATCAACCGATTTTTGTACCAGTCTCCGTGGAGACGACGCTCTTGCCCGCACTATAGAACACCTTATGGCAGTGTTCCACGTTTATGGATTAACCAACCTTCTTGTGAAAATTTCAGGTGAAGTGCCGATTATGGATGGGTCAGCGTTGGAGTTCTGCAATCTCGTGGAAAATGCAGAAATTATAACGCAGGACGAGATCGTTAACGAAATCAGGATAGAGGAGTCTATCGAATTACCTCTCGTATCGGGAAGCCCCAAGAGCATGAGGATTGAGCCATCCGAATTTTTCGAAGTTGAGTACCACATGGATTACCCTAGACCTATCGGGAAAATGAGTATGTCTTTTAGACTATCTTCGATAGAAGACTTCAAATCCCAGATCGCCCCTGCCAGAACGTTCGGTTTCGTAAAAGATGTCAAAATAATGGATGAGATGGGGTTGGCCGGTGGAGGAAGACTTTCCAACCTTATCCTTTTGGACGAAGAAAAAGTCGTTAATCCGCCCTTAAGGTTCGAAAACGAGTTTGTTAGACACAAGATACTGGATATTATTGGTGATTTCTACCTTTTAGGCAGGCCTATCGTGGGCAAAATCATAGCGAAGCAGACAGGACACTCGGACAACATTGCTATGTTGCGCCTTATAAATGACAGACAGGGCCAATCCTAGATTTCGTTTTTGAAGTAACTGGAATGGATGATAAAAAATCTGAGGCATCTGACAAAAAGGTAAAAGCCCGCAAATGTTCCCAAGAGGTTTAGGAATTCCAGGTGCACAAATTGGCCGAGTTCACCCGGAATGTCTCCGAGTTCATACATAAAATAAAATAGATCAAGAGATTTGACAGCAAACCACGTTCCCGCTCCACCACCCACCAAGGCAAAATAGAGGCTTGCCCACCTCTTGGCCTCCACACCTGTTTTTGACCAACTGTAAGCCCGGATCCCCTGAATCACGACATAGGGGGTTAGAAGTCGGCCCAAAAGAGCCAAAGCGGATGCAAGGCTTGACGATCCGGCGTTAACCAGTTCTCTATAAATTAGGCTTGCCCCGTATTCACTTATATCGCCCCGAAAAACAAGCAATAGAAATGCTAATGGAAAAATTGAGAAAGAAAGGGCTAAAACAGCAATTTCGCGAATAATGATTTTTATCATGTTCATTATTATACCATGATTAGCCCCATTTTGCCTATTTCCTTCCACATTGTGGGCTTTTTTCTTTGAAGGGATCGGTTCAATCAGTTATACTTACGATTCATTGCGCTCCCGCAAAATGCATTTAAAATTTTCCACATTTTCAGATTTCCAATATTCAGGAGGATTTTATGGATAAGATTTGGCTTAAATCATACGCTCCGGAGGTCCCTGCTCATCTTGATATCGAGAAGATTACGCCTCCTGAAGCCTTGACCAGAACTGCACAACGCTACCCTGATCAGACTGCGTTGATTTTCCAGGGCACAAAAATAAACTTCCGGAAACTTGACGACATGGTTTCACGTTTCGCATCCGC
>JBMFSZ010000433.1:0-3077 GCA_049967315.1 Desulfomonilaceae bacterium | reverse complement strand
TCGGTAAAATGGCTCTCCGTGGAGGCCGTTATCGGGCAAAGGTGACTGTTCATATGGGTACTTGCGGCATAGCCGCTGGGGCGCGTGATATAATGAATTTTTTTCGAGATCTTATAGCAGAAAAGGATATCCACGATGTGATCCTGACTAATTCCGGATGCGCCGGTTTGTGCGCGAAGGAACCTATGATCACAGTCGAAGTTGTAGATTCCGCTCCAGTAAAATATGTCCTGGTCGATAGAGAAAAGGCGAAGAAGATTTTTGAGGAGCATGTCCTGGGAGGACACGTTGTAGAAGACTACGCCTTGGCTGTTGGAAGCGAGACGATGGCCGTGTAGGTTATTATTCATGGCTTTGCTTTTTTGAGGTGTCCCTGCCCAACTTTTGTCAGTCGCCTTTTTTGGAGAATAGGTAATGTGTGCGAGCCCTTATTATAGAATGCAGATAATGATGTGCGCCGGCACCGGATGCATAGCAAGTGGATCCCTGGATGTTAAAAACGCTTTAGAACGTGAACTGGCCAAGCGCAATCTACAGGATGAAGTCCAGATAGTGATGACTGGGTGTAATGGTTTTTGCGCCATGGGACCTCTGGTGGTCATGTATCCAGATGGAATCTTCTATAACCAGGTGAAGCCTGAACATGCTCCGATTATCGTCGAGGAGCACATTTTAAAGGGACGGGTCGTCGAAAAACTTTTGTTCAAGGATGAGGCCGCCAAGAGTCGCGTTCCTTTAATGAAAGACATAGGATTTTTTGGACTTCAACGGTTAATCGTTCTCAGAAATAGAGGGTTGATAGACGCCGAAAATATTAATGAATACATAGCTCGAGATGGATATGCTGCTTTGGCAAAGGTCCTTACGGATATGACTCCCGAGCAGGTTATTGAAGAGGTAAAAAAGTCCGGTTTGCGAGGTAGGGGTGGAGGGGGTTTCCCCACTGGCTTGAAATGGGAAGAATGCCGTCGTTACGAGAAGTTTCCGAAGTATACAATATGTAATGGAGACGAAGGGGATCCTGGGGCCTTCATGGACCGCTCGGTCATGGAGGGTGATCCTCATTCAGTCCTCGAGGGTATGGCAATTTCCGGCTACGCTATAGGCGCCGAACAGGGATATATTTATGTTCGAGCTGAGTATCCTCTCGCTATCCAGAGATTGCAAAAAGCCATTGAAGACGCCCGGTCCTATGGATTGTTGGGAAAGAACATCCTTGGGAAAGGCTTTAACTTCGACATAGCTATTGCTCCTGGGGCTGGCGCTTTCGTTTGTGGTGAGTCTACGGCGCTGATGTATTCAATTGAGGGGAAAAGAGGTATGCCTCGGATCAAGCCACCTCGGAGCGCCGAAGCTGGTCTGTGGAACCAACCAACCAACCTGAACAACGTTGAAACATTTGCGAACCTCAACCCAATCATACTCAATGGAGCGGAGTTTGCTTCTATTGGAACCGAGAACAGCAAGGGGACCAAGGTTTTCGCTCTTACCGGCGCAGTTGTAAATGTAGGGCTTGTCGAGGTTCCTATGGGAACCACTTTGAAGACTCTGATCTTTGATATTGGTGGAGGCATACCCAAGAAACGCAAGTTTAAGGCAGCGCAAATTGGTGGTCCTTCAGGTGGCTGCATCCCGCTAGGGATGGAAGATGTAGAGATAGACTATGAGTCTTTGCAGGGGGTTGGCGCCATGATGGGGTCAGGCGGTGTCGTTGTTATGGACGAAGCTACCTGCATGGTCGACACAGCTAGATTTTTCACCAATTTTTCTGTTGATGAATCCTGCGGTAAATGTACCCCTTGTCGTGAAGGCCTGAAAGTCATGTACGATAAACTGACCGATATCGTCGAAGGTAGAGGTCAGGAAGGTGACGTCGAATTTTTAATCGAACTCGGAAATCACATTAACAACACATCCCACTGTGGCCTTGGGAAAAGCGCAGCTAACCCGGTTCTGTCTACGATCAGATACTTCAGAGATGAATATGATGCTCACATTAGGGACAAGCATTGCCCAGCGCTAGTTTGCCCAGACCTGATCGACTTCGTAGTCATTGAGGAAAAATGTAAAATGTGTGGCATGTGTTTCAAGAACTGTCCCTCAGGCGCGATTGTATGGGAGAAGAAAAAAACAGCGTGGATAGATCGTGATAAATGCACCAAATGCCGAACCTGCATTATGAACTGTAAATTCGGGGCAATTCGTTAATCATTAAAAGCAATGGAATTTCTCCCATCGTTTAGGAGCAGATTCCTATTTCAATACCTAATTGCGAGTAAGATTCTATGGTTACTCTGACCATCGATGGCGTTAAGGTTACTGTGAAGAAGGGTAGCTCCATTCTGGAGGCTGCCCAACAAGCCGGAATTCGGATACCAACCCTTTGTCACGATAAGCGGCTGATACCATTTGGCGCATGCCGCCTTTGTATCGTTGAAGTGACAAGCAGGGGGCGAACGAGAACTATGCCCGCCTGTTTCAATCCGGCCCGTGATGGGATGGAGGTCGCCACAAACACTCCTAGACTTAGGGATAGTCGAAGATTGCAACTCATGCTTCTGCTGCGGTCGCATCCTCTGCTATGCCCGAGTTGTGACGCTGGAGGGGAGTGCCAGCTACAGAATCTGGTATTTGAATACGAAGTCCCCGAACTCGCGTTCGGGAGACAGTCGAGATATTTCCACGTAGACAACGATTCACACTTCATTCGGTTCAACATGAATCTTTGCATACGGTGCGGAATGTGTGTACGGGTGTGTGAAGAGGTTCAGGGACAAAGCGAACTAAGCTTCGTTAAAAGAGGCATTGAATCGGAAGTATCAACAGATTTTGACCGACCTTTGGATTGCGAATTCTGCGGGCAATGCGCAACGATTTGTCCGACAGGGGCCATATCCTCAAAATGGCTGGTGGGTACTGGTCGTCACTTTGAGATGAAGGACACATCTACGATATGTGCCTTCTGTAGTCTTGGGTGCTCTTTAACCCTGGAAGAAAAAGATGGCAAGACCGTTTACGTTTCGTCGTCTCCAGATAGCCCCAACGAGGGGAATTTGTGCGTCAAGGGCAGATACGGC
>JBMFSZ010000432.1:0-3084 GCA_049967315.1 Desulfomonilaceae bacterium | reverse complement strand
AAGGTCGTTTAGGTTCCATTCATAGCGATTAGCTATATCTTTACACTGGATCCCAATCTGTAATTTGGGAGTCCCAATTTAGATCTAGGCTTAGTCCGTTAAGAAATCACGCGACTTGTGTTAAATTTTCATATTGAATCCTTCAACCCAGATTTTTGTGAATTCTCAAAATTGGTTGTCAGATGAAAAATGGAAGGGAGATCTTAACCACATGCAATACCCTGAAAAATCGACAATATTGGTCCAGGAAGTCTCTACAAGGGATGGGCTCCAAAATGAACCCAAAATCTTAAACCCTGCCCAACGAATACAGATTATAAAATCATTGGTCGAAGCTGGGTTGCGCAGAATTCAGATAGGGTCATTTGTCAATCCTACTCTCGTACCTCAGATGGCCGGCTCCGACCAAGTATGGCGTGATTTGGACCACGATAACCGTTACGTTAGGTACACGGTCCTAATCCTAAACGAAAAGGGATTCAAAACCGCCCTCGACCTCAAAGTTAATCACATAGAAATCTATGTTTCAGCATCCGAGACGCATAGTCTAAAGAATTCCCGAATGACCGTAGATAGGGCGCTTGATACTGCTGCTGGTATAATTCATTTGGCCAGAGATTCCGGGATGGAAGTAACCGGAGGCATCATGTGCGCATTTGGGTGCAACTTTGAAGGGGTGATTTCACCCGAAAAAGTTTGCCGAATGGTTTCTCTGCTACTCGAAGCAGGGGCGACTGAAATTGGGCTGGCGGATACTACCGGTATGGCCAAACCTGGAGCTATTAGGTCATTGATTGCCAGTGTAGCTAGACTGACACCTCTGGACATTGTAGGACTGCATATTCACGACACACTAGGATACGGTTTGGCGAACATCCAGGCGGCAATTGAATCGGGTATTCGTAAATTTGACTCATCGGTTGGAGGCATTGGTGGTTGCCCGTTCATTCCTGGAGCCAAAGGGAATGTGGACACCGAAAAGGCTGTCAAACTTATAGAAATGCTAGGATTCGAAACTGGAATCAATCTTGAAAAACTTAGGATTGCGGAATCAATGTTGAAAAATTTCCTCAATGTGTCGAAGGAGCAAGAGAAGATAAACACGAGGAAATAAGCTAACTGTTACGTTATGATCCCGAAATCATTCGCTACTGAAACCAGAAGCCTTCAACCTTTCCGTTTTCCAAGAAAATTTTGGCCAGCGCATCATCAAACCCGTCGCGGTATTCAATCTTCCAGAGTGTCCCAACTACGCCCGCCTGTTTGAATTCAGTTAAGAATATGACATCAAATCCATTTTTAAGATGTTGCGCAAGTCTTTCAGAAACGTTATGAAAGTGTTCCCGTGATATTCTTGACTTAAAATAGTCAGACCCGTGTTCAATGAAGGTGTCGTACTGGTCATCTTGAATAGACTTGAGTAATTTGGTTACCATATCGCGTTCCTCTGGATGCTGGTATTGTTGAACCTGTGCTGCTGAGTGGGAATATGTCCATATCATGAGCGGAAGTAACACTGTCAAAAGCGGAATTTTCTTTACGGACATTAGATGGTCCTGCCTCCATGTTAAATTTTATTTTGTGGGTGACGTAAAATCATTATATAAATGCTAGACATCTTATTATTTCAACTACGATGAAATCAATTTTATCAGGACGGAAGGAAATCGTGATCGAGGCCTATCGCCAGCATCGCCGCAGCTATTATCTCAAAATTACTAAATTTGTGGGAATTACCAAATTTTTTTCGTTGTTCAAAGTTCAGGAAGCCTAGATGAAAATGGGGATTCTTTTACTTGCTAACGGCCTGCTGTTGGGGCTGTTCCTCTATCTCCTTTTCAGGAAAAACGGCCTTTCCTACTACAAGGATGGACGTGTTTGGCTAACTTGGCTGGCTGTCGCAGTCATAACTCTGATGGACGAACTAACTTCGGTCTTTTATGCGCCAGCCGAGGCTCACAGGTTCATAGGACCTAGCGCAATAGTGTTCATAGCCTTTACAGCAGCTTTCATTCACTACATGACAACCAGGCTGGTTGAAATTGCGGAGATCCTTGAGCATCACAAGATATTTGGCGGAGGTGTGTATTCGTTTTCATATTTGGTGTTGGGTCCCACAGTTTCATTCATAGCCGTCTCATCGATAATGGTGGATTATATATTAACTGCATGCCTGTCAGCCGTGAGCGCGGTAGAAAACGCCACCTCTTTCTTCGCTATCCCCCGTTACGGAAAGATGGCCCTATCAATAGCCATCGTTTGGGGTGTTGCAGGCCTCAACATTCTTGGCATCAAGGAAAACGCTCGTTTCACTTTTTGCATTTTCATACTTGCCGGTTTGGTATTTTTCAATTTGATAATTGGTGGCGTGATCTCTATGGATTCGGATTCTATTGTTCGTTTGAAGAATTCGGTCGAGCATGTCACGCACAGACTTCAGACCGGGTCCTGGGCCAGAGACTATGGAATTTTTATAGCATCGGTGGCTAGCTGCGTTCTGGCCTATTCCGGAGTGGAATCGGTTCTTCAGACGGCTGGACTAGTTAAATCTTGGCGTGAAATAGGCAAAGCGTATATATTTCTGGCCTTAACCGTCGGGTTAATCACCCCTGTTGTAGCGGCCCTTGCACTCTCTGCCCCTATAGATTTTGCCAGGCATGAAGGTGACCTTATAACGCATTACGCAACCATGGTTAACGGGGTCTGGTTTGGCATTTCTACTGCCACCCTCGCTAGCCTCACCCTAATAATGGCTGTCAACACCGCGTTTGTAGCCTCGAGCGAGCTCCTTGACGCGGTGTTCGGAAGATACGGCTTTCATTGGTTCATCGCAACAAACAAGCGGGCGTCTTTATTCCGCATCCATTTAATTAACGCAATCGTTTTTACATCCATAGTACTCATAACTCAAGGCAGTCAAATGATACTGGCGGACATGTACGCTTTAGGGCTTGTTGCCAGTTTCTGCATCAACATGGGATCTCTAATAATCTACCGCTATTTCATGGGAACAAAAGAGGTTATCCATTTTAACACCAGCAGACTCGTAACTTTGGTAATATATTAATGGTCCAAGAAAAAAGG
>JBMFSZ010000431.1:0-3085 GCA_049967315.1 Desulfomonilaceae bacterium | reverse complement strand
GGTTTATAACCGCACGGCTGTTGTGTTCTTCCGAACCGTGATAGCTGTGAGCAGCCCATTGTTCCTGTAAACTCTTTGGCGGCTTGTAAACGTTGTGCACTTCGTTAATAGTCACGCCTTTGTTGGCCAGGTGAAGAACATCGTTATTAAGGTTTGCATAGATGTCACGCTGCGTTCGCATGACTTCCTGGATACGGGCATTTCCCCAACGTGGCCAATTATGCGACGAGAACATGACCTCAGCCTCCTGGCCAAAAAGGTAAAGCGCTTCATTGATCTTTTTGGACCACAACAGTGGATCACGGATAAGCGCGCCTCGCAGGGTATAAATGTTATGAACCGTACCTGTGATATTCTCAGCCGCCCAGAAGGCTTTGAAATCCGGGAACCATGTGTTCATCTCTGCTGGCGCCTCTGTGCCAGGCGTATTTTGAAACACCATTCGCACCCCGTCGACACTCAGTTCCTCAATGTCTTTTTCGATTATCCGAGTTGGTGGAATGAGGCCGATATTGGCCAGGGCCACGCTCTTGCCAATAGCTTGGTCCGCATGACCGTATGGGCTTCTTGGCAGTACAGCTCCATACTGATAAAACAAACGCCGGTTCATTGCGTTACCGGCATGTACATTCTCGGAAACGGCGTGTTCCATGAAGCCTATTGGCGCAACAATTGGTACTTTGCCGTTCAGGACATCCTCTTCGTTCACGACGCCTCGAACGCCTCCGTAATGATCTGCGTGGGAATGCGAATAGACAACGGCCACAACCGGACGCTGGCCAAGATTTTCATTGATGAGGGCCAGCGCTGCTTCCGCGGTTTCTTTGGTCGTTAGCGTATCGAACACTATCCAGCCTGTTTCACCGTTGATAACGGTCATATTGGCAAGGTCGAACCCGCGCACCTGATAAATCTTGTTCGGCAGCACTTCATAAAGACCGTAAGACATGTTCAGGACGGCCTGTCTTTGCAAAGAGGGATGAATGGAGTCAAAATCCTTGCCGTCAAGGAGGAACTCGTAACTGCCAATGTCCCAGGCCACATTGCCTGCCTCGGCTTTGATCTGTTTATAAGCTGGAGCCGCAAGGAAGCCTCTTTTGCTTTCCTCAAAATCCCTCCGGTCCTCAAATGGGAGTGTCTTGCGGAGCCCTTGCTGCAGTTCTACCGTGAATTTTGATGGCATTTTCCCCTTCTTGTCAAAATGGATGACAGGGTTTTGGCCCTTGGGTTCATCCGCGCCATTTGGCTTCCCAAACACACCGAAAGTGCTCACATTCGACTCCTTCTGTTCGGTCATACTTGGTCTCCTTTGTAATGTGATCCCCTGGCATTAGTCGCACCAGTAAGTTTTCTTCAGGAGCTGGTTTGTCCCGGCGTCTCCTCGTGAAGTCTACCATTGAGGTTGGGGAAAAAGCTAGTTGTTCTTGATAAATCAAAATGATATATTACTTTCTACTCAATGCGAATATCTTCAACGACCTTAGAGAATTAGATCACAAGGTGTTTCAAAGCGCCAACCCGATCCCTGACCATTTCGTCCATCAATCGGCAGGAATCAATGGATGAAACCCGGCCTATTCAACCTCTAGCACCTATGGTCTTCAAGTGCTATCTCTTCATCTGACTTGCTGATCGCCTCTTATTCCACAATATCGGCAATAGGACGCTTAGCATCCTCATGTTCAAAAAATTCAGAAAACAGATTTTTGTCGAGGTATCAAAACGGCTGAAATAGTACTTGCCCTTGATTCAGCCCGGGGGCGTATAATCAGACAAAAGATCAGAGGCAAATGATTTGATTGAGGTTTACTCAGGGCAGTTTCTCATTTCAAGAATAAGGTAGTTATCGTAACGGGGGCTGCAAGCGGAATTGGGCGAGAACTAGCACACGAACTGGCAGGGGAAGGAGCCTGGCTTGCGCTTGCGGCCAGAGATCAAGAGCGTCTCGAAAAGGTGAAGTCTGAATGTGAAACCCGTGGTGGCAGAGCCATAACAGTCAGAACTGATGTCGGTCAACAGGCCCAGTGCGCTGCTCTCATCGAGGAAACAGGCAGGCAATTCGGAAGGATAGATGTGTTGGTCAATAATGCCGGAATAACCATGTGGGCCAGATTTGAAGACATTCAGGATCTCGGAATGATTGAGCGGATCATGCGGATAAATTTTTTTGGCAGTGTCTCCTGCACATACTATGCTCTACCATATTTGAAGCAGGCAAAAGGGTAGATCGTGCAATCTCTAGCCTCACAGGGAAAGCAAGAGTACCAACGCGGAGCGCATATGCCGCCAGCAAACATGCTATGGTTGGGTTCTTCGATTCGATCAGGATTGAAATAGCACAATACGGCGTGGATGTCAGCGTAATCTACCCTGATTTCGTATCCTCAGAAGCGCGTGAGAGTGCTCTAGGGCCCGATGGTCAACCGTTGGGAACAAGCCCTGTGAAAGAAAAGGAAGTAATGTCAGTTGAAATTTGCTGTGAGATGATCATCAAGGCCATGGTACAACGCGAAAGGGAACTAATTATGACTTTCCGGGGTCGAATAGGCCAAGGGTTGAAGCTAGTTGCTCCGGCGGTCGTTTACAGGATTGCTCTTCGGGCAATTCAGAAAGGCCTCTAACTGTTAAATTGGTTCATAAGACAATTGCCAATCCCAGTTGTTGAAAAGTGCGGCGGCTTCGATGACATCCTGCGGGTGGCTAAAAATGGTTCAGAATTTGGAGGAATCTTATGACGGATGAATGGACTAGGGAAAAAATACTTAAGCTCGGTAGCGCTTTCTGGGGAAACAAGATCCTGCTCACGGCCGCTGAGTTGAACATCTTTTCCAAGCTGGGCAAGGATGGTATGACAGTGGATGATTTGTGCCGGTCAGAGGGTTGGTATCCACGGGGTGTCACTATACTCCTGGATGCCCTCGCCGCCATGGGTTTTATCCGCAAATCAGCCGATGGGTTTTATAAGACGCCCGAACCGGTTTTGGAGTTGCTCGGAGACTCGGGGCAAAATAGCGTCCTTCCTATGCTGCTTCACATGGCCCACCTCTGGGGGAACTGGACCAACTTGCCTGATATAGTTCGTGGT
>JBMFSZ010000430.1:0-3087 GCA_049967315.1 Desulfomonilaceae bacterium | reverse complement strand
CTATGCGTCGGATCTGGCTGACTTCACAATGTTCCTGACATCGAGAAAAGTCATTAGTCCTGATCAGATCGGGAAAGAACACCTGCTGCTTTTCCTTGATCTGATGAACAGGCAGGGGCTCTCCGCAAGGACCCGCGCCAGGAGATTATCATGCCTGAAAGGGTTTTTCCGGTTCCTTGCCGAAACAGGCGCAGTAATGGAAAATCCCGCCGAACACATAGAGACCCCAAGGCTACCAAGGAGGATCCCTCACTATCTTGACCAGGGTGAGGTTGAGGCGCTTATTGCGGCGGCAGACACTATCACTCCCCAGGGAATCCGGAATGACGCGATGGTTGAACTGCTTTACGCGACCGGCCTTCGTGTATCGGAACTGGTTGGCCTGGAAACCTACAGGATTGACTTTGAGGTTGGCTGTGTGACGGTTATGGGTAAAGGATCCAAGGAGAGAGTTGTCCCCATGGGATTGAACGCATCAAGAAAAGCCTTGAATTACTTTGAGAACGCTCGGCCAAGGATTATCGGAGCCAAACGCAGCGAATTCTTTTTCGTCACCAGCAAGGGAGGGAAGATGACCCGCCAGGCGTTCTGGAAAATTATAAAAAAGGTTTCGCGTGACGCTGGCATTTCAAAGGAAATTTCTCCGCATACCCTGCGGCATTCATTCGCCACACATCTGGTTCAAAACGACGCTGACCTGAGATCGGTTCAGCTCATGCTGGGCCATTCGGATATCTCCACCACGGAGATTTACACTCATGTTGCGGCCGCCAGGCTCAAGGAAGTCCACAGGAGGACCCATCCCAGGGCTTAATGAGGCAATCCTGGCGGGGTTCTTCAACTGTAACTGAAATGTGGCAATTGGGGGGCTGGGATTCACGTAAACAATTTGAGAGCTAATGCGGCGTAAACCCGCTTTCCAGAGTAATTTCTTGACACTCTGACGGAATTTGCTATATATTTACGCGTAATAATTTAAGGTTGTCGGAATCTTGTGGGGCTAACTTACACGAGATTTCCAATACTTGAGAAGTAAATTATCCTGACGCCCTGTTTCAAAGCTGGCTGACATAGCCGGAAAAATATGTGACATCCATCCGGATGTGTAGTGAGTAGGCCGCTTCAATGCTGTTCTGGTGGGTCGGCCCCGTTGGTTAAAGCCGGGCCCTGTAAGGTCTGGTGGTTTGAAGCTCTTCGGACTGATTTTTAGTTTTGAGGAGCGTTCATCTTGTGTTTGGTAATGATGCAAAGAGGTATGGATTGAAGCCCAAAACATATTTGCCAACGGCAGTAATTCCATTCGTGCTCTTTGTAGTCGCTTGCCTCGTGTCATTCCCTCTTCCTGCGGACGCTCAGTGGGTACCATCATGGCTTTCGACCGGCCGATTCTGGGACTGGTCGGATTACCGCTTCAAATTCGAATACCGTGTTTTTACACCAAGGCTAGTGTCGGGTTATTTAAGAAGAGTAGATCTGAATACCAACCAACGCCATGACTACGATCTCTTGGCTGGAGCGACGGGCATTAACGGAACTAACGGTGGATATGGCGGATATGGTTTCAACGCTACGCCTAGGCCGTTCATGTCGGCCTTGTTCCAGCTTTATGTGGATAGATTAGCATTTAGATTGCTAGTAGATGAGGATGTCATTTTTAGGGGAACATTGGGGAATACGGTTTTTGTACCCCAAACGTTTACTGTTCCACCTATTTCAACCCAGTCACCTTCGGGAGGTGATTTTTTCAGAGTATCTGAATTAGACATTAGCGCAACCCGGTTGGGAATGACTTTGGACTTAATACGCAATCCTTATCTCAGAGCAGGGGTCGATTTCGATATCAGTCTTAATCCTGTAACATTTCGGGACATGAAGGACGCAGTAACCTTCCAGACAGTGAATCCTCCACTAGGTCCGGGGAATTCCACTGCTCTTCAAAACATGCGTTATTACATGAGTGACGCTGGGCCGTGCACTATAGGGCTTCATGCCTTGGCGATTCCAGGACGCATTAGAGACATTCCCATTATCGCTCAGGCGAAGATTGATTTTCCTACCCCAATTTGGAACAAGATCTGGGGGTTTCAAAACACAGCGAAAATGTTCCAGTGGGAACTCATGATCGGAGCTCGACCTTCGGTTTGGAACGCCAGTCCACTGGGCCTTTCCACTTTTTCCGCAGGCATAGAGGCAGGTTTTAAACAGGTGACCCTGAATGCCGACATGTTTGGATCGTTTGGAGCTAGTAACGCTACGTCTACACCGCCTCAGACAGCCTCGGTCCACGCTGTATGGCAGGGATTTTTCGCTCAGTTAGGCCTGTATTACTAGCCATACCATCAGCCAAACCTTTCCAGCGCCCCCCCGAACACTTCAAATTTCTCCTCTATCAAAAGCTGAATTGTCAAATAATGATCACGTGGAGCAGCGTTGATCCAGATTTGGTTTTGCATGCCGTGCCAGCCCAGCCTGAACAGCCACTGTGGGAGTATAATGGCCCAAAAAGTTTAAAGCCGGGACGAATACCCGGCTTTAAACAGAAATTCATGTGATTGACAGAAAAAACTGGTTAACTAGCGTCAAATCAATGGACTAGCCAACATTCACAACCCAGCCAAAGGGATCAGGCCGGGTAGCCAACTGAATGCCGGTTATTTCGTCAAAAAGCTGTTTGGCGACAGGGCCGGTCTTGCCGTCGCCAACCATATAATCATGCCCCAGATACCTGAAATGGCTCACAGGGGAGATTACCGCGGCAGTACCCGAACCGAACACTTCCTGCAGTTTCCCCGACTCGGCCGCTGAAACCAGTTCATCAATGGAAATGACCCGTTCGGAAACCTTCATGTTTTTGCTCTTGCAAAGGTGAATTACCGAGTCACGCGTTACGCCGGGCAGGATTGTGCCGCCGAGTTTCGGAGTGATGATTTCGTCATCAATACGGAAGAAGATGTTCATTGTGCCAACTTCTTCTATGGACACCTTGTCTACCGCATTAAGCCAGAGCACCTGGGTAAAGCCTTCAGCGTGAGCTTCCTCGGCAGCCAGTAACGAGGCGGCGTAATTGGCGCCTGTCTTGGCTTCACC
>JBMFSZ010000429.1:0-3089 GCA_049967315.1 Desulfomonilaceae bacterium | reverse complement strand
CGAATTGATTTGCGTGAAAAACGGAAATAAGCTTTTCAAAGGAGCGCCCCTTGGCAAAGAGGCGCTCCTTTCATCACTATTCAAGCCAAGTTTACCTGAAACATTGACTTGCAATTTTGTCATACTAATAGTTGAATTTGGCGACCCTATCGAATATCATGTTTCAAGATTCTTAAAAGGCTACTCTTAAACACCGGTGAATCGATAATTGGGGGTTAGGGTAGCTTCAGATGGCGTCCCTGAGGCGCTACAAGTAAATCCAGCGCAAAATTTATACGGGACGACATTCGGAAACAGTTCGGACAGAGGTCCGATCAGGATATCTGCATTCTAAGCCGGAGTTTAGCATGAACCCTTCTAGTGGGCCTTATCAGCCGAAAAACCATATCCGGGTTGTGACAGCGGCATCACTATTTGACGGACATGACGCCGCGATCAACATTATGCGTCGAATCCTTCAAGCTTCCGGAGCGGAAGTAATCCATCTCGGTCATAACCGGTCGGTGTCAGACATTGTTAACGCCGCAGTTCAGGAAGATGTCCAGGCTATTGGCGTGAGCTCCTATCAGGGTGGGCACATGGAGTTTTTCAAATACATCCTGGATCTTCTGCGACAACATGAATGTGAAGGGATAAAAGTATTTGGCGGTGGCGGTGGAGTGATTGTCCCAGAAGAAATTGCTGAACTCGAATCCTACGGAGTCACGAAGATTTTCAGCCCTGAAGACGGGCGTAAACACGGGCTTCAGGGCATGATAAACTTCTTTGTCGAGGAATCAGATTTTCCTGTAACCGATGGAATGGTCGACAAAGACGTCTCCGGGTTGAATCCTACTGACTGGAAGGCCATAGCGAAACTAATCTCTACTGTTGAGGTAGCCAAGGAACAGGGTGACGGGGAACTCCCCGCTCTAATAGCACGGCTAAAGGAAAATTACGCAGGCCGGAAAATTCCTGTACTTGGAATAACTGGAACAGGTGGCGCAGGTAAGTCATCTCTTACTGATGAAATTACTCTACGTTTTCTGAATGACCAACCTCACAGGACCGTAGGGATAATATCAGTAGATCCGACTCGGAGAAAAACAGGCGGGGCTCTTTTAGGTGATCGTATCAGAATGAATTCAATCAACACCGAGAGAGTGTACTACCGATCGATGGCCACCAGGAGTCAAGGCATGGAAGTCCCGTCCCACATGGAAGAATCCATAGAGGTTTTAAAAGCGGCCGGATTTGATCTTATAATAGTTGAAACAGCAGGGATAGGACAGGGGGATGCGGCTATTGTCCCGCTTGTTGATATTTCACTTTATGTGATGACTTCTGAATTCGGTGCGCAAAGTCAGTTAGAAAAAATTGACATGCTGGATTTTGCGGACTTGATCGCAATAAACAAGTTTGACCGCCAGGGGTCTGAAGACGCTTTGCACGATGTCAGAAAGCAGGTTCAGAGAAACCGGCTGCGGTTTGATGTCCCACTCGATGATTTGCCAGTTTATGGCACAATTGCCTCACGTTTCAACGATGATGGCGTTACTTCGTTGTACACGGGGATTATAGATGTAATAAATCAGAAGACCGGAGTGGGTTGGGCGACGTCTATGGTTGGCAGGCCTGACAAGAAACCATCGTCGAGGACGATCATAATCCCGGCTGAGAGATCGGGATATCTTTCAGAGATCGCCAACACTGTGAGGAGATACCACGCATGGGGGGCAGAGCAGGAAGATCTTATCCGAAGACTGTGGCGCCTGGACGGTGTTGAAAAGGAATTCCGCCAGGGTGTTGCGAGCGATGAACCTGACGGACTGACCCAAATTAAGCACCTTCAGGAGGAAATTGAGAAGCAACTCGACCCAAGAGCGCTGAAACTGGTTGGAGAATGGGAAGATATAAAAAAGGATTATTCAGGTGACGACTATGTTTTTACGGTGAGAAACAAGAAATTACCTGTAAAACTTAAAACCATCACATTAAGTGGCTTGTCATTGCCCAGGATTGCGTTGCCAAAATATGAAGATCCGGGGCAACTTCTGAGATGGCGTCTGAAAGAGAACCTGCCAGGGATGTTTCCTTATACCGCTGGGGTCTTCCCATTTAAACGTCAGGACGAAGATCCGACCCGTATGTTCGCGGGAGAGGGCGATCCGTTCAGAACCAACAGAAGATTTAAGTATCTATCCGCAAACAGCGTTGCGAAACGACTTTCCACGGCTTTTGACTCAGTTACCCTCTATGGCCAGGATCCGGACGAACGACCGGATATTTACGGGAAGATAGGCACCTCCGGCGTCTCAATCTGTACTCTCGACGATGTCAAAGTCTTGTATTCTGGCTTTGATCTTAGCGCTCCAAACACTTCGGTGTCGATGACAATTAATGGGCCCGCTCCCATAATGCTGGCAATGTTCTTTAACGCCGCTATTGATCAGAAACTCGACAAAATTAGGGAAGAAACCGGTTCGGATCCTACTCCGGAGGTCGTTTCCAGGGTGAAAGCCGATGTGCTTGGTCAGGTGCGAGGGACAGTTCAGGCCGATATTCTTAAAGAAGATCAGGGACAGAATAGCTGCATCTTTTCTACGGATTTTTCATTGAGGATGATGGGAGATATCCAGGAATATTTTATTCGCAACAATGTTAGAAACTTCTATTCCGTGTCTATTTCCGGATACCATATAGCGGAAGCAGGCGCTAATCCGATAACCCAGCTCGCTTTCACTCTGGCTAATGGATTCACATACGTGGAATACTATCTTTCCAGGGGAATGAACATAGATGATTTTGCGCCGAATTTGAGCTTCTTTTTCTCTAACGGGCTTGAACCGGAATACAGTGTCATCGGACGAGTAGCCCGCAGGATATGGGCGATAGCTATGCGTGACAAGTACATGGGCAATGAGCGCTCACAGAAACTCAAGTATCACATTCAGACAAGTGGTCGCTCGCTTCACTCCCAGGAGATCCAATTTAACGACATCCGTACCACTCTTCAGGCTCTCATTGCGATTTATGACAATTGTAACTCGTTGCATACCAACTCCTACGATGAGGCCATTACAACTCCTAGCGAAGAATCGGTACGTCGG
>JBMFSZ010000428.1:254-3093 GCA_049967315.1 Desulfomonilaceae bacterium | reverse complement strand
TCTAGCAAGAAGTTCCGGGACACTGGTTTTCCTTATGGGGGTAAAGAACCTTGACAATATTTCAGGCGAGCTTATGTCCAATGGCATGGCCCCTGGTACGCCAGCAGCTCTTGTCAGGTGGGGTACCACACCTAGTCAGGTATCCGTCAAATCAGACCTGGCCAATATTGCCCGTGAATGCCGCGAGAAAGGAATAACCGCTCCAGCGGTCCTCATAGTCGGATCTGTCGTACTCCTCTCGAATACTCTATCATGGTTTGAGAATAAACCCCTGTTCGCGAAGAGAATCGTAGTGACAAGATCTCGTGAACAGTCGAGGAAAATGGCCGAAAGGATCACAGATGGTGGTGGCGAGCCAATCATGCTTCCGACTATAGAGATTACGGATCCCGTTGATTTCCGGCCATTGGATGACGCAATAGAACGAATAGCAACTTTTGACTGGGTCCTGTTTACGTCGGAAAATGGTGTGGAACGTTTTTTCAAGCGTTTTTTTGCTCTGGACAAGGATATCAGGGAACTTGCGGGTCCAAGGTTCGGAGCAATTGGCCCCGTTACAGCTAAAGCTGTCAGTTCTCGTGGAATAAAAGTTGATAGGCTTGCCAAAGAATTTGTGGCTGAGGGACTGCTAGATGTTTTTAAGGATGAGGATTTGACCGGCAAACGCTTCCTCATCCCACGAGCTGAAAAGGCAAGGGATGTCCTTCCGGAAGGCCTGGAGAAAAAAGGCGCTCTGGTCGAAATAGCGCCCGTTTATCAGACTCGTCGGCCGGCTGTTTCTGAAATTGAGGTCATTAGAAAGTCGTTCTACAACAGGTCGATTGACGCCATAACTTTTACTTCATCTTCAACTGTAAGCCATTTCGTGGAGATGTTTGAAGGATCTGTTATCAAGGATCTACTAGACGGAACGATAATAGCTTCAATAGGGCCTGTCACGTCCAAAACGCTGGACCGATATGGCCTCAAAGTTTCCATAGAGGCCCGGGAATACACCATTGACGGATTATTGAAGGCGCTCATCGGCCATTATAAAAATGTTCGGAAAACAGTTTGAGGAACCAAAGGTAACGCAGATTGACACCCCTAACTTGCTGTGATAGATCATCTCCTAATTTTTGACCCTATTGTTTGAAGAAAGGTCAACACTTAATTGAAACCGTTTCTGTCCTTCTGTTGACTAGAAAATAATAGACCATCAAACTACCAAATCGTCAAAATCTATAACCGACGATTCCTTATGGGTTAGGATTTTAAAATGTTTTCTTCGTTAGCTCGAAAGCTTTTCGGCAGTAAAAATGATAGAGAATTGAAGCGCATTGATCCGATAGTCAGAGCGATCAACGAACTTGAACCAAAAATGAAAACCCTTCGGGACGAAGACTTCCCGGCCAAGACCCTCGAGTTCAAAGAGAGACTCAAATCTGAAAAAGAGACCCTGGATGACCTGGCTCCCGAGGCTTTTGCCCTGGTGCGTGAGGCGTCTGTAAGGACTCTGGGGATGCGTCATTTCGATGTTCAATTGATCGGCGGTTTAGTGCTTCACCAAGGTAAGATCGCTGAAATGAAAACAGGCGAGGGTAAAACTCTTGCCGCGACTTTGGCTGTTTATCTAAATTCACTAACAGACAAAGGTGTCCACGTAGTCACGGTAAACGACTATCTTGCTAAACGTGACTCAGAATGGATGGGAGCGATTTACACATTTCTGGGACTATCAGTAGGCGTAATCATTCATGATCTTGACGACGACGAAAGGCGAATAGCCTATAATTGCGATGTCACCTACGGTACCAATAACGAGTTCGGTTTTGATTACCTCAGGGACAATATGAAATTTGCTCTTGAGGATTATGTTCAGCGTGAACTCCACTATGCGATAGTGGATGAAGTCGACAGCATCCTTATCGATGAGGCCCGGACACCATTGATCATATCCGGACCTACCCACGAAAACACCGACAAATATTACAGGATCAACAGGGTGATCCCTGGTTTACAAAAAGACACTCATTATACGCTGGACGAAAAAGCCAGGAGCGTTGTCCTGACCGAGGAGGGTATCGCACGTGTTGAACGTACGATCGGGGTTAGCAATCTTTACGATCCTGCGCAAATGGAAACACTTCATCATGTTAACCAGGCGTTAAAGGCCCATACATTATTCAAAAAGGACGTGGATTACATTGTTAAAGACGGCCAGGTAATAATTGTTGACGAATTTACTGGGAGGCTTATGCCTGGCCGACGTTATTCGGATGGGCTTCATCAGGCTTTGGAAGCAAAGGAAGGCGTTAAAATTGAGAACGAGAATCAAACGCTGGCGACCATAACTTTCCAGAATTACTTTCGCATGTATGAAAAACTTTCTGGTATGACAGGAACCGCCGATACGGAAGCTGCCGAATTTCACAAAATCTACAACCTCGAGGTTGTAATTATACCGACCAATCTACCAATGATAAGGGTCGACCACACCGATTTGATCTACAAGACTGAAGAGGAAAAATTCGACGCTGCAATTGCGGAAATCAGGGAACTCTACGCAAATGGCCAGCCAGTACTTGTGGGCACCATATCAATCGAAAAGTCTGAATATCTTGCCAAGAAACTTAAAAAACTGGGTATCCCACATAACGTTCTGAACGCGAAGAACCATGCTCTTGAAGCAGAGATTGTTGCGCAGGCTGGTAGATACAAGGCTGTAACAATATCAACCAACATGGCCGGTCGTGGAACAGATATAATTTTAGGCGGTAATCCCGTTTTTTTGGCTAGGGCAAAATGCAAAAAGGGCGAAGATTCTCAAGAATTTGAGTCTTATCTGGAAGAATTCAGG
>JBMFSZ010000428.1:0-244 GCA_049967315.1 Desulfomonilaceae bacterium | reverse complement strand
AAGAAGTGCGAAGAAGAAAAAGCCAAGGTCATCGAAGCCGGCGGCTTGCACATTCTTGGAACTGAGCGACATGAATCCCGGCGTATTGACAACCAGCTAAGAGGTCGATCCGGCCGCCAGGGGGACCCAGGGTCCAGTCGTTTTTACGTGAGTCTCGAAGACGATCTGATGAGGATTTTCGGGGGAGATCGCGTCAAGATGATCATGGAGCGTGTGGGTATGCAGGATGGCGAGCCTATTGAAC
>JBMFSZ010000427.1:0-3102 GCA_049967315.1 Desulfomonilaceae bacterium | reverse complement strand
CTGGACCTTGATTTTGCCATCGTCGTAGAATGTGAAGCCTATAAAGGGATTTGCAATAGCAATTTTCAAAACCAGGTCGTGTATAAATCCTGATTCGAGCGGGGCGCTTCTGAGGTATTTTCGTCTGACGGGAGCATTGTAGAAAACATCTCGGACTTCCACAATGGTGCCCTGGTTCATCGCCACAGGTTCGGCGTTCCTTATTTTCCCACCATCTGAGACGATTCGGGTCCCCACGTCATCGAACTCGTCTTTGGTCATGAATCGAATTCTCGAGACAGAAGCGATACTTGCAAGAGCTTCTCCCCGAAAGCCCAATGTGGGCACGCGTGTCAAGTCCTTTTCTGAGCGCAGTTTAGATGTGGCGTGCCGTTCGAGCGCCAGGAATGCGTCGTCATGGCTTATGCCGATGCCGTTATCTCTTACTCGTATTAATTTCCGACCGCCATTCTCTATATCCAGTTGGATTGTAGTGGCCATTGCATCGATTGAGTTTTCAATCAGTTCTTTGACTATGGACGCAGGACGCTCTACAACTTCGCCTGCGGCGATTCTGTTTATAACAATTTCATTTAAGACTTGAATCTTGTTAGGCATGTTCAAATCATAAATTCAGGCTTTGTGAAAAAATCCTGCATCTGAGCTGGTGTCAAAACATTCGTTCGTGTTGACGCTTTCCACTGGATTTGAAGTGGTCATAGGCTTTACTGGTTGCCATTCTTCCCCTTAGTGTGCGATCAATGAAGCCTTCTTTTACGAGATATGGCTCGTATACATCCTCAAGTGTTTCACTTTCTTCACCGATCGACGCGGCTAGAGTTTCTATCCCCACCGGTCCGCCGTCGAATTTAAATATTATGGTTTCAAGCAGTTTTCTATCCATATTGTCCAATCCAAACGCGTCCACATCGAGCATGTCCAGCGCCTGACGAGCGGTTTTGGCGTCGATAATACCTGTTCCACGCACTTGAGCGTAATCCCTGACCCTTCTCGTAAGTCTGTTCGCGACCCGAGGTGTAGCCCTTGCCCGGGAGGCAATTTCCATAGCTCCATCTTCAGTTATCTCTGTGCTGAGAATTGCCGAAGACCGCTTGACTATTTTTTTAAGCTCATCATTCGAGTAAAAGTCCAGATGGAAAATAATCCCGAAACGGTCCCTCAAAGGATTGGATAAAAGACCTGTCCTAGTGGTAGCTCCAACAAGTGTAAATGGAGCAAGTTCAAGTTTGATGGTCCTCGCGCTAGGGCCCTGGCCGATTATTATATCGAGCTTGAAGTCCTCCATTGCGGGATAAAGAATTTCTTCCACCGATGCGGAAAGCCTGTGAATTTCATCAATGAATAATACGTCGCCTTTTTCGAGATTTGTGAGTATCGCAGCCAGATCTCCGGCCTTTTCTATTACTGGGCCTGATGTCGTCCTGATTTGTGACCCCATCTCCCTAGCGATAATGTTTGCTAGTGTCGTCTTGCCCAACCCTGGCGGGCCGTGAAACAGAATATGGTCCAGTGATTCGCCTCTTTTTGATGCAGCCTCTATGAAAACAGAAAGATTTTCTTTCAATCTTTCCTGACCCACGTAGTCCTGAAGCCGCTTGGGTCTGAGGTCAATGTCAACTTCTTCCGTCTCGGTAATTCGACTTCCCGAAATGATTCTGTTTTTATTCATAAGATTTTCTCACGGTAAATTTGGTAATCCAGATAATGACTGGTAAGGGGCCAAAGTCGCAAAATCCTTTGGATCATTCAGAGCCAAAATCTAGCGCCAGTTAACAATATCAGAATGGTTGGATGATCATCGCTCTCGTTGAAACTTTACAGTGTTCGTGATAGTCAATGGGTCCTAGAAATGAAAATGATCTCATTCTATCGCGCTCAGCGCCAGAAAATGTCTCGAAAGTTGAGATCAATTTCGAATATATTATAAAATAATGCGAAAAATTTGTTTATTAAAACCCAAATCGGAGGTTTAGACGAATGTCGGGCCATAATAAATGGAGTACCATCAAGCACAAGAAAGGCGCAGCGGACGCCAAGAGAGGGAAGATCTTCTCGAAGCTTATCAAGGAAATTACAATTGCCGCCCGAATGGGCGGAGGTGACCCGGAGGGAAACCCCAGACTCAGAACGGCCGTACTCGCGGCGCGTGCAGCAAATATGCCTAAAGATAACATGGAAAAGGCCATTAAGAGAGGAACCGGAGAAATAGAAGGGGTAAATTACGAAGAAATAACATATGAGGGCTACGGTCCTGGTGGGGTAGCAGTGCTTGTTGAAGCGCTAACTGACAACAAAAACAGGACAGTGGCTGAGATCAGACACATTTTTGATAAATACAACGGGAATCTTGGTGAAAGTGGCTGTGTAAACTGGATATTCCAGAAAAAAGGAGTCGTTGAGGTCCCGGCGGAAGGGCTTACAGAAGATGAAGTCATGGAGCTTGCATTGGAAAGTGGAGCCCAAGATGTCAAATCCGATGGCGCCACTTTTGAAATCACGACCGATCCGATAGATTTTGAAACTGTCCGAAAAGCAATAGAGGACAAGGGTTGGAAGATAGAATTGGCGGAAATTACTATGATACCATCGAATACCGTCAAACTCGAAGGTAAGAAGGCAGAGCAGATGTTGAAGATGATGGACGCTTTGGATGACCATGATGATCTGCAGAGAGCCTACGCCAACTTCGACATTTCAGAAGAGGAGATGATGAAACTTTCTGCCTGATTTCATGGATAACCGTTTAAGATACAAATTGGATTCTCTTGATGCCAATCCCTCGCAACGCCTGGAAAATCTAATTCTAGGAGGCTGGCGCCTTGTTAATACTTGGTGTTGATCCAGGAACGACCACTACAGGCTACGGTATTGTAAGAAAGAATGGTTCATCTCCCACATATGTGACTAGCGGTGTAATTCGAGCAGGCAACAAGAAGGCGCAGCCTCAAAAATTGCTGGGCATTTACAATTCATTGGGCCAAATTATTTTGGAATACCATCCAACGGTAATGGTCGTTGAGTCCCTTTTTCATGGGGTCAATAGCCAAAGCTTGATAAAATTGGGACAGGCCCGGGGAGTAGTCTTGTTGTTAGGGGCTGTTC
>JBMFSZ010000426.1:0-3107 GCA_049967315.1 Desulfomonilaceae bacterium | reverse complement strand
GCTTCCGTCCATACCTACAAAACGATGAGATCTATTTTGAACAGAGATGGGTGCTATTTATAGGAAAAAAATGCAGGTGTAAAAGCCGGACGAAAATCCCGGAGATAAGTGGGGCGGTTTAAAAATGCGGCGCTCTCTTCCCCGGAGAAACTTTTCCATATCTGGTGGCGTTCGCCATCCACCTTCAGTATTCTGGATCCCAATAGAGCTAATTCATGGAGTGAGCTGAGTTGAAAAAAGTTCACCAATGTTTACGAGTTCAACTTCACCATGTAGGAAAATGCGTATTTCGTCATGAGCGGATAGATTCTTGATATTAGAAATGTTCCATATTCATAATTCAACTCACACTTTCCAGACAAAAAGTTGTTAGTTTTTAAATTGGGTAGCCTCTCAACCAGAATTCTGTCGGGCAACTAACAACTTTTTCTCTGAATTTTGTCCAAATTGGACGCAAAGATTGTATAACAGAGAATGAAAACTCGCGTGCAAGATTGCCAGAAGCCATGACTGATTGCAGAAAACTGTAAAAAAAGTTCCATGGCTTCTAAAAACTCGGATCAGAAAGAGCTTTGAGCGTCAATTACAATCTTGGCTTGCATTCGGCCCCCACGATATGCGAGTCAGGCTAGGCTGAGTACACTTTTCTAGCGATTTCCTCTGCCTGTTCAAGAACTTCCTGGCGAATTTCGATGTCTCCTGCGTCACGTACCCCACAAGCCCTTATGAGATAACTTTCTTTGAAACCATACCATTTCATGAAGTAATCGTATCGTGGGAAGATGTCACTAAAGAAATTCTCATTGGCTTCCCCTTGGGTAAGGGCCATTATCAGTGTCATCCCCGGTGTGAGACGCACAGGGTTGGGGTTTGTAGCGTAATCAGGCTTCAGGAAGGAAAACATTCTGTCTATGAATCCCTTCAGTTGACTGGAGACTTCCGCGAAGTAGACCGGCGAGGCCATTACCAGTACGTCACTTTGTTGAACAGCGTCTAATACTTCAGCCAGGTCGTCTTTTAATACGCACTTTTCATGCTTGGTCTTGCAGCCCATACAGGCCTGGCAGCCACGATACTTGAGTTTGTTCAAAGTATATGTCTTGGTCTCAGCCCCCAATTTTTGGATAGTATCGATAAATCGCTTTGCGATAGCTGAACTATTAGATTTGGATCTTGGACTTCCAAGCAAACATACAACCTTCATATATATTCCCTCCGAGGAGCAATACAGATTTTCTTTGGACGATATCAGTGAGGTGATTGGTTGTCAATTTTGAGGTTTCGTGGACATTTAATACTCAGGCAGGGTAAGAATTCCCCCCAAAGAGGTCTACCGTCTGGAAGGAAGCGCCACTCTGGTGATTTTAAAGACTGAAGCAATTACAGAGATGGCTTCCCCAGTGTTTTTTTGTCCAGGGCAATCTTTGGTCCCCCCCACCGGCCCCAAATGGTGATGACGATAGTCTTGAAGTAGTGTAGATAATGCGTGCGGGATGAGAAAATCGCTGCGGACTTGAGACTTCTTTTGAAAGCCTGTTTTCCTGATGGCCAATTCTTTTCTTGCTATGCCCCTACCGTGCCGGAATGGTCGAGACACAATTGTAAACGCCTGTGCGGGAACGCCTGTTGCCCGGCAAGGAACATGCGATACACAGATTGGCAGATTGCATGGGACGTGACGGAGGATTAGCAAGAGGCGTGATGGGCAAGTAGACGGGCCTCACGATTCCCTCGCGTCCGAAACATCAGGATGGTCGTAAATTCGTTGAGCCGTAAAATCTCTTGCTGAAAATGTTTGGAGCCGCCAATCGCTTCCCAAACCGGGACAAAAAATAAATTGGGACCTGATTATTGGCTGGGTCATGATGTAATCGCCGATAGGATCTGACAGATGAGATTGCCCGCCCCACTCCGGTTCATTTCTATCATCTGGCCGGTTCCATTTTGGAGCAACTGATCCCTGGTCAGTTGGCGTCGCTACACGTACGCGGTGGATGTCTTTCCCCACTACTCCGCTGTATTTGCTTTAAACTCTCGGACTATAGACTGTGGTGATATTTTTGATTTACAATAAGAAATTGTCTATTCTCTTCACAATAAAATTGGCTTTAAGGACCAATCATAATTAATCGGGAAAAAAGGTAACGTTTTTTGGTTGGTTAATTTTAGAAAAATTTATAAAAACACCTCAACTCATTGAAAAATGGGAGGAATATAGTGTGAATTATTGTTAACAACGAGCTTCCTAATCCGCAGGTCGCAGGTTCAATTCATGCCGGGGGTCCCCAATAAATCAATAGGTTACAGGGTGAAAGTTTCTCGACAAATTTCATTTGCTGCACCCCTGCTGCAGTGAGAAAAAGTTTGCAGCACTAAAACAGGGCACTGCAATCAATGACATAAAGACACATTTCCCCGGTCGAGCCCCGTAATCTAACTCTTCAGGGCGCATCTCACGAAGTCTTATCTATGTTGTGTTTCTAATCAACAAGACATCTTACAAATCACGGTATTTGAATTTTCCATCATGACACATGGCGAAACATTGGGATTTCACAGACTTGATTTTTCTACGTGTCATGCTGTCAGTCAAATACCGTGCCGCCAGAACTTTTATCCATTGCTTATCAACTCTCGGCGTAGTCCCTTGGGTTAAGAGCCTTATCACGCCTATTGCAAACGCTCCGTCACGTTCCATGCAATTATGACAAATCTCGTATGGGACGTTCCGTGCCGGGCAATAGGCGTGCCCGCAGCTAGGTTTTCCTTCATTCCTCATCCAGTGTGCGCGGTCTCAACATCCTGTTACATTTATTTGACACAGGCCCGAATCAGCATCGGGAAACAAAGTCTATTTGTTTGCAAAAAAAATGTGTAGGGGGCCCTCCGCGAGTAAGAAAAAATGTCCACGTTCGAGCTTTGTTCACAAAACTCACCTGCGGCTGTAGAGTCGCAGCGGAATAGCAATCGGGTGAAGTGATGATCACACTATCTCATTTTGGGTGTGCTTTTATGTATATCTGCCAACCCCCTGGATTGATTGGTATGATGACACCAAACCTGTATTAAGAACAGATCCTGGCTCTCCGAACATGGCTGCGGACGTG
>JBMFSZ010000425.1:0-3131 GCA_049967315.1 Desulfomonilaceae bacterium | reverse complement strand
GATCATCTGTTTTATTAACAATTAACAGGAATATCTTCTATTTTTTACTCATAATATTTTATTTGCTTGAATCAAATTCCTATGCTCAGCCTCCCATAAGAAATGGCGCTAAAGATTTGCAGGAATCTTTTCGGGCCGTTTCTAAAAATGTCAAACCAGCCGTCGTGAACGTCTCCTCCGTCAGAATAATACGTACTCAGGAACCTGGTGGCCCCGAACTCGATCCTTTTTTCGAAAACCATCCTTTCCGGGAATTTTTTGGGGATGATTTTTTCAAACGGTTCTTCGGCGCTCCTCCAGGAGGTGGAACAATGCGTCAACAAGGTTTAGGTTCTGGATTCATTTTTGACAGTCGAGGTTATATCCTGACGAATCGCCACGTAATCAAAGGGGCCGATCAAATAATTGTCACCCTGGAAGGTAAGAAAAAATATAAAGCCAGGGTTGTGGCTGCCGATCCTAAAACCGATATTGCTATATTGAAAATTGATGGAAAGAATTTCCCACATGTAATTTTAGGGAATTCATCTACCCTGGAAGTCGGGGACTGGGTGCTTGCAATAGGAAACCCGTTTGGTCTTAACCAAACGGTGACAGCTGGCATAGTAAGCGCCAAAGGTCGTAATGACATGGGAATCCTTGATTACGAGGATTTTATTCAGACTGACGCGGCTATCAATCCAGGAAACTCCGGAGGACCTCTCGTCAACATAGATGGCCAGGTGGTCGGTATGAACACTGCTATTTTGTCCCGTAGTGGGGGCTACATGGGTATAGGATTTGCCATCCCCGTTAATCTTATAAAACAGGCTATTGACAGAATTATGTCAAGACGGGCTAACTTGTCCCCTGGACCAACTCAGAATTCACCTTTCCACTCGAAGCGGTTTGATCAAAACGCGCCCAGATCCAATCGCGGCTTTTCTCCGATTGTAGGCGGCAGAAATGAAATTTGATTTATGAAGAGAATGATTTATTTTAGATAAAAAACTTTGGATAAGTGTATTTGAAAGTCCGCATTTATTTTTCTGCCAAAAGCAAATTTATTTTTGCAAAATCTTTCAAATATTTAGTATAATTTAAATAATTATTCATGTTGGAGGACATTATGAGAAGAAGCTGGGCGCTAACGTCTATTTTTACAGCTATGTTCTTGTCGCTTTTGCTGGTATCAGCTGTTTTTGCAGGTCCTCAAGCGCCTGAAGGTTACCGTGACATAAGGCTCGGAATGACTAAGCCGCAGATTTTGGACATTTTAAAGAAAGAACCTGCTACGGGCTCCTTTGAAGAAATCGGCGATGAAATAGGGGAGATTATACGAAACGACAACCTTTTCAGGTTTGCAGCGTACAAATTTGACCCCCAGGGAGCGCTAGTTGAAATTGATCTTCAAATGCGTGAAATATTGGGCAGGGATAAGGTTCTGGAACTTTTTAACGCGAAATACGGCTTGAATGTCTCTCCAACTAACAAGTATGTTGATTCAAATCGTTCCGTTGAAGTGCAGGACAATGTCGTAATAATAAAGTTGGCGTCAGATAATCGGAAACGTTCAGCCAAAAGCCAATAAAGATCCAGATTAGTTAATGGGAATGGCGAAGCGTATAAGAATTCGCAACCCCATTCCCATATGACCTGAAGCTCGCAGTTTTTTTGAAAACCTCAGACACCACACCTATATCAACACATTGATATTGTTATACAATTTTGAACTTTTCTGGCCCAGTAACATAAAGATCTCCACCGTATATATCCGTTGCGACTATCAAAGGCATATCTTCAACAACCAGCCTGCGCACGGCCTCGGGTCCAAGTTCATCCCATGCTATTATCTCTGCCTTTTTTATACAGCGGGACATCAAAGCTCCAGCCCCTCCTATCGCAGCGAAATATACGGCTCTCCATTTTTTCATTGCGGTCTTAACATCGTCTGAACGTCGACCCTTCCCTATCATTCCTTTTAGTCCCCGCTCTATCAGGGCAGCAGCGTACTGGTCCATGCGATAGCTAGTGGTAGGCCCAGCCGCGCCTATCGGTCGTCCCGGTGGCGCGGGGGTAGGACCCACATAATAAATTACCTCGCCCTTAATTGGAAAAGGTAGATCATGCCCAGCCTCAATCAGGTCCACCATTTTTTTGTGAGCAGCATCCCTTCCGGTTATTATCACACCTGACAACAAAATCGTGTCACCTGCCCTTAGGTTTTCGACAACATGGTCTTCAAGTGGGGCTAGAATACTTTTGGTCTCGTGATTCATAATATTGCCTCCGCGTGACGGCAGGAATGGCATTGTATGTTCACAGCAACGGGTAAGCTTGCTATATGCGTTGGGTAAGAATTTATGTGAACAGCCAGGGCTGTCGTGTTACCTCCAAGGCCCATAGGGCCTATCCCGGTTGCGTTAATCTTTGCGAGTAATTCTTTTTCGAGCGCGTTCAGGGTAAGGTCAGGATTTTCTGATCCTATAGGCCGCAACAAAGCCTTTTTTGCCAACAGAGCAGATTTTTCAAATGTTCCTCCCAGGCCGACTCCTACCACAATAGGAGGGCACGGGTTACCACCAGATTCTATTATTCTCTGAACAATAAATTCTTTAACGCCTTCAATTCCGGCGGAAGGCGGAAACATCATTACCCGTGACATGTTTTCAGAGCCAAAACCTTTGGGCGCAAAAATGATCTTTAGTTTGTCCCCTGAAACAATTTCGGCATGAATTACTGCGGGAGTGTTGTCCCCAAGGTTCTTTCTGGAAATGGGATCTAACGTGGACTTCCTTAAATAACCGTCTCTGTAGCCTTGCCTGACACCTTCGTTGATCGCGTCATACAATAATCCCCCATTAAAATGCACGTCTTGTCCAATTTCCAGGAAGACGACCGCCATACCGGTATCCTGACAAAGAGGCATCTTTTCACGCAAAGCTATTTCCGCGTTTTGAATTATTTTCTCCAAAACCATGCGTCCTGTCCGGGAGGTTTCAACTTCGAGGGCCCTTCTCACCTGATTGAGCACGTCGGTTCCCAGCACAGTACAGGCTTCAATGCATAAATTCCTAACAGTCTTGGTTATCTCATCAGTGGATATTTGTCTCATGTCTTTATTTCCGGACTTGAATTTTAGATTTTTTTTC
>JBMFSZ010000424.1:0-3132 GCA_049967315.1 Desulfomonilaceae bacterium | reverse complement strand
CAAGCCACCAAAGGCGTGAAACAAAGTGTCTATTGCAACAGACGATATACCTATAAAAACAAGTAAGAAAACTCCAAGGAATTCCCCGAAGCATATGGCTGGCAATTTTGAAATAAAACTGGAGTGAGAAGAATTGCCGATGGAGTATTTTTCCGATGTTTCGGAGCTAATTGATTTCACTGTCACTCCTCCTAGCTCGATAAGACCCCAACATCCCTTTTGCGTCATCAAGCAGGTGGTCAATCGAAGTTCTGTATTCTTCGAGAGTCTCAATCCATGTCTGCAAACATTGGACCCCATCATGTGTGATTCGATAAACCTTTTTCGGTGATCCAGTCGCAGAAATGTCCCATTTTGATTCCACCAACCCCCTATGTTCCAGGGTCTTTAGGAATCGGTAAATGCCGGCAGCGTCGGGCTTCTCTTTTGCAAAGATAGATGAATCGACAATCTTCCTAATCAAACCATACCCATGAATGTCAGAGTCGGCCAACAATGCCAAGATAGTTGGCTGTAACAGTCTATCAAGATTCGTTCCCGCGCACGGACATTTGACGACATCACCCATAGGAATTACTCCACCAGTTGACTTAGTCTAATAGTAGGTCTTACTACCGTAACTGTCAATGTAATAGGGACTATTTCAGTAGGGATTCCCCCAGAACAATCAAAAGAAAAGCTGACAAACGTATATGAAGTCGAGAAGAGTATTTAGTGACGAAGCCGTTGTCAAAACAGGAAGTATATCAGTAGCGTTTGTTTGAAGAAAGTACAAAACCGGTCAGCTAGCTAGTAACCTTGCTAATACTCTATACCCTTTCTAGCCTTAACACCCTTGTCAAAATGATGCTTGATCTTTTTCATTTCCAGAACAACATCGGCTCTTTTAACAACTTCAGGATGGGCATGTCGACCGGTTAGAACTAGTTCTACTCCTTCAGGCTTTGAATTCATCAGACTCAGGACCGCAGCCAAATCAATCAATCCCAAATGTATGGCCACGTTAACTTCGTCGAGAATGATCAAGTCAAAATCACCGCTGAACATGGCTGCTCTCGCCTCATTCAGTGCCTGTTCAGCAATTTCTATGTCTTCAGGTTCACATCCTCGTCTAAAAATGAATCCCTTTCTGCCCATAGGCTTGATTATTATGTTAGGCGCCAATGACAGAAGAGAAAAATGTTCCCCGGAGGTGTCAGGAGATTTGAGGAATTGAACTATAAAAGCTTTATATCCTCGACCGATGGCTCTTATCGCTAACCCAAGAGCAGCAGTAGTTTTACCTTTGCCCTCCCCTGTAAACACCTGTATTTTGCCTGGTCCATCCATGAAAGACCTACTTCAAAAAAACCGGCTGTTCGTGCTATATTATCATTAAGTTCAAATAATAGCGCGAACCATGACCCCGTTTTCTAATTTGGATACTCTTTAAGGAACGCCACTTTATCTAAACTTAAAGGTTGGCTCATGTCAAGCAATCGTCTTCTGTGGATAGGTAATTCGAGGGTTGAGGCTCAAACAAAAATAGATGCGATTCATGCCGCGCTGGAAAACATTCCTGTAGACTTTTTCCACCTGTCTAGAGACGCATTAAGGGTTCTAGCCGAAGATCCTGGTGAGAGGCTCATTGTAATAATCGAGTCAGCTGTAATTGACATAGATCTTCCCGTTCTGGTGACTGGGATTAAACAGATTAATCCAGCGATAGAAATGATAATTCTCGGAAATCCGATCATCGAATGGGAAAATCTTATCCTTCCACGCTTTTACAGGCCAATAACTTTGGACCAATCATGTAGCACGAATGTAATAATTTCATGTGTGGCCAAGCTTCAGGAAATGGTGGAAGCAAAACAGGATTATGAGCAACTCAGTCGCGGCATCGGGGACAACATCGGCATGTCCCGGACAAGCACGGAGGCCGTGCTGTCTTTGTTGGCCCGGCAAAATTGCCTTGGGATGATCAGCATGCGTCGTGACGGTTTTTTTACTTCGTACAATAATGAGGCAGAACGTTTGACGGGATATTCGATAGAAGAACTAGCCCACATTCAAGTTTGGGCTCACACAGTTCTTTTTGATCATGAAACTGTTCAGACTCTACTGGACTCCATCTCTGTTTTCTGGGCGAGAAAAACAGGACGTGAAAACATGCGTCTTAGGATCAAAAGGAAAGATGGTTCGCTAATGACTTTGTCTATGACGGCTGTTGTCTTATTAGACAATTGTGGTCAAGCACGTCAAATAGTTATGCTTTTTTTCGATCCCCTCGACATTGGAAGTGCTAAGGAATACGAACTGTTGCTAGATTCAAGCCCGTGCGCCATTTATAGCTACCTCCCTGAAAAGGGGTTCCAAAAAATTTCCTTAGCAGCTCTAGCTATTATAAACCGGGCTTTCTCACTAAATCTGTCTAGCTCAGATATCTTGAACAGGAAAATTCAAGACTTACCTATTCCGGCTAAAATTGGTCAATCTTGGCAAAATTTTCTGGACGAAGTCGTTCTAAATCCTGATATCCCTCAAGAAACCTTGCCACCTTTAGGATCGGTGGGACGGCGTATTCTGGAGCACAAATTTGTTGGTAGAGTGCTAGCAGGTTCAAAGGAAAAATTTGGGGTGGTTGCTGTAATAGATTCCCGAGACGATCTTTGTTTTGAGTCCAAAGAGAACCAGTCGGGTGAAGGATTGGCCGAGGAAACCCTTAGCAATATTCCTAGACCTTTTATCCTTCTTTCAGCAATACGAAACCAGGATGCCGTAATAGTTGATTTTAAGTGTCAAAGCGTGAACAGAGTGGCCGCCAAATTCATAAATTCTTATGAGAGCTTCACACCTGGCATGTCTTTATCTCAAATATTCAAGGATGTCGATGCAGAATCGATACTATTCCAAACAGCTTGTGAGGTCACCGAATTGGGAACCTCAAAAGATTTCGAGTTAAAGATGAATTTGAATCGCCACCGAAATCAAATAATGCTAATCCGGTTTTGGATGGGCAAAGTCCGGGATGGGGTGGCCTTATTTTTTCACGATGTCACGGCCTCGCGTAGTGAGGAGGCCCAACTGAAACACTATAGACACATTTTTTCGCACATGGACGAAGCCATAATTGTGACCGATCTGGATGGA
>JBMFSZ010000423.1:0-3134 GCA_049967315.1 Desulfomonilaceae bacterium | reverse complement strand
CCACCTTGATCCACCGTTCCAGGGCGCTTTTGGGCATTGAAAGACGATCCGCCGCCTTGGCGGCCGATAAGCCACCCTCCAGGACCAACCTGACAGCGTCCTCACGGAAATCCTTAGGATACATTCCATAAGGAATCTTGGCTTTTACCATACTGACACCTCCGTCTTGTTTTTTATCTAAACATTAGTGTCCTTTTTTTTCAACTTAGCTCACTCAAACGCTTCTCTGGATAGGCCGATTCTATACCGATTCGCCTATAAATCGGGACACTCTTCTTCGCCCAACCGCGTAACTTTGAGTATTGGGCCGGACTGCCATCGGTTAGCGCAATCAATAATGTTCATTGTTTTAGAATTATTTTCTTGTCAGGTTTGTTGCCAGAAGCATACATTTTCCCAAATGTGGTTATTAACGCTTACCCGATGAATAACACTGTGAGTCTATCAAAAATCTTGTTGGGAAATTTTCTGATTTGTCTTTGGCGGCTTAACCCCTAAATACCCCCAATTCCGAAATCACGGCCAGCTTAGCCAACACAAAATGTGTCCCTGAACGTAAAAAATGTTCTTTTTTGGGAGAAGCATTTTATAAGCCTCTGGGAAATAGGTTGACAAATAAACATAAGTGAGTGAATATCACTAACCATGGTAAACTTGATTTTTCATGTCCATGTGAATTCACGGTTTTGTCACTTAGAAAAGCCAATTGACGATTCGCCAACAAAACTTCGGAATATTTTGTCGCCAGAGTAAACCTACACATCAGGGAGCACTGAACATGGCAGAAAAATACGTAATTGTTGGGGCCAAAAGGACCCCATTTGGCAAATATCTTGGTTCGCTTTCCGAAATGGAACCCCTCGATCTTGCGGTTCATGCCGGGAAATCCGCTCTCATGGTTCAGGGTAAAGATATAGGCCCTGAGATCGATCAGGTATTTGTCGGCAATTGTATCGCAGCTTCTTTCGAAACAGGTTCGGTGACTGGGCGCCAGATTTCCTTGAAACTGGGACTTAACAAATTTACCACAACTTTAGACACGGCCTGTTGTTCACCGTTAACAGCCTTAAGAATGGCTGTGTGGGGATTGAAACTAAAGGAATATTCGGCAGCCCTGGTCATTGGAGTTGAATCCATGAGCAGAGTCCCACACATGTCACGTGAACTACGAACGGGAGTTCGAATAGGGGAAGTCAAGCTAAGGGATCAGATATTTCCGATAAGTTATCCCGGATACAACTCTGTAGCTGTAGACGCTTCGGATGGGGCAAGTAAATACGGTGTGTCCAAAAGAATGCTCGACACCTGGGCTATGGCCTCGCACACCAAATGGATGAAGGCTCAAGCTTCAGGCAAGTTTGGGGACGAGATTGAACCTATAGAGGTAAAGAAGGGCAAAGAAAAATTTGTCTTCGCTGTCGATGAAATGCCAAGGCCACATGGAACTCTGGCTGCAATAGAACAACTCCCCACTGTCTTTGGCGCGAAAACTACGACGGCGGGGAATGCGCCTGGGTTGAATGACGGCGCTTCGGCTATGGTGGTGATGACTCAAAAACGCGCCTCCGAGCTTGGCCTAGAACCTCTAGCCGTGATTAAGGGAATGGCCGGAGAAGTCGACATGCCTTATGGAATATCCTGGATCCCCGCCTTGACGATGAAGAAAGTTCTTACGAGATCAGGCATGGATTTGGATCAAATTGATCTGATTGAGATTAACGAAGCTTTCGCCGCCATGCCCCTGGTAAGCACTAAAATCCTGGCGAATGAGAGCACCGATAAGTGGTTTGAGCTTCTTAAAAAAACAAATGTAAACGGAGGAGCGATAGCAATCGGGCATCCTGTTGGGGCTTCTGGATTAAGGATTGTAATGACCATGATGTATGAATTGCGCCGAAGAGGTGGAGGTTTCGGAGTGGCCGCAATTTGCGGTGGGCTGACGCAGGGCGAAGCCCTGATTATCCAAGCGTAAGAAGAGGGGCCAATCATGTCTGAAGTCACATATGGACTGGATAAATCATCGAGGATCGCAACTTTTGTTATAGATACGGCTGGACCGGTCAACACGGTTGGTCAGCTTTTTTTGGCGGATCTCGAAAAGGCCATCCAGAGAGCCAAACTTGATGATGTCAAAGGTGTGATCATAGTGTCCGGTAAAAAAAAGAGTTTTCTCGATGGAGCCAATTTGAAAGAAATCCTGTCAGGCTCAACAGCCTCAATTGTGCGACATGTTGTCCTCAGGTATCAGGAATCCCTAGCCGAGCTTGCAAAGAGTTCATTTCCAGTGGTCGCGATACTCGATGGACAGACTGCTCTAGGCGGTGGTTTTGAACTGTTGCTCTGGGCATGTGACCACGTTTTTTCGACTGCTGATTCCAGGTTGGGGTTGCCCGAAGTTAATGTAGGTCTTTTTCCTGTCGGTGGGGGAACCTACACTCTTCCTAAAATTGCAGGATTTAAGGCCGCTGTAGATTTGATAGCTGGAGGCAAGGTCAATTCGGCGGAGTCTTGTTCAAATGCGGGATTCATCACGATTTGCGAATCTCGTGAACTAGAATCAATGGCTAAACAATGGTTGGTCTCACATTATGGAATCTTCAACCGCAATTACGATCCTGACTATTGCGAGGCGGATTCACTGTCCTTAGCAGAAAAACGGGAGATTTTGGACGTGGCAAGATCAAGATACTGTGTCTGTCTTTACCGTCCGTACATCCCAGCAGCTTTGGATTCCATTGAACGGGGTCTGAATTTGGGACTGGATGAAGCCGCAAGACGAGATGTAGACCTCTTTGTTCAATTATTGGGCAATCCGAATTCCCGTAACAAAATCGATCTATTCGGTCTAGTTACAAGTCTAGGGCCTAGGCTTGTGAAAGGTGATCCTCGTCAGGCGGTCAAAGTTGATAAGATAGCCATAATAGGGTCAGGCCTTATGGGAAGTGGGATCGCCCAGGTTGCGGCTGAAAAGGGGCTCAACGTTACGCTAATAGACGTCGACTCAGAAACATGCAGAAAAGCTGTTGAAAAAATAGGTAAGACTCTCCAGGGGCTTGTGGATCTAGGCAAATGGTCAAAAAAGCGCAAAGAAAGCGTGATGATGAACCTCGATTGGACGACCGACTATTCAAGAT
>JBMFSZ010000422.1:0-3136 GCA_049967315.1 Desulfomonilaceae bacterium | reverse complement strand
GTTGGATGGCTATTTGGCGAGGCTCAGGGATGGAAAGAGTAGCCAACTGGTTTAAGGGCGTTGGAGTTCCATAATAATTGGGTGTTATGCCGTCAAGAAGAGCCAATGAGGCCCTTCCGGTACGAATTCTTTTCAGATCTTTCTTCAGGGCCTCTACAGATTTGTCCATTGCAGATTTTAATTCATTGAGCGCATCTTCTAACATAACTGCTCCACTGTCTGATGATTAAACTGGCCCAGTTCAGGCGATAATGGTTGTGCCAACTTTTTCACCGATCATTGCTCTTTTTATGTTTCCCTGAACATGTAAATTAAGAACAATTGTCGGGATAGAATATCGACCTAATATTTCAATGCTCGCAGCGTCAATAACTTTTAGTTGCCTTTGTAGCGTTTCTTCCGGGGTTATGGTTTCAAACCGGCGGGCATCCGGAAATTTTTTGGGATCCTTATCGTAAACACCGTCTACCTGAGTTGCTTTGACCATCACGTCGGCCTTCATTTGTACGGCTCTCAAGGCCGCGGCCGAATCAGTTGTAAAACAGGGATTACCAGTTCCACCAGCGAAAATGACTACATCATCCTGTTTTAGGCATTCCAGAAGGCTTTCCCTGGAAAAAACATCAACGAATTTGCCTATCTCAAATGAAGACATCACTCTGCAACAACGCCCCTGGGATTGAATAGCCGACTTCAAAGCCAAAGCATTAATTACCGTAGCCACCATTCCCATTTCGTCGCCAGCAAGTGGCTCAGCTCCCACCGACTGAGCGTCAACACCACGCATGATGTTACCGCCGCCAACTACAACACCAACTTTTCTGCCATCCTCCGCGGCGGACACGATCTCGTTGGCGATCCACGAAATCTTGCTTCCATCGAGACCGAATCCCTTTTCTCCTGCCAATGCCTCTCCAGAAATCTTCAGCAGGGCCCTTCGGTATCCTTTAGGCGAAACTGTACTCATCACCTGCCTTGACCCAACTGGAACCTGGTAAATCTGCCAACAGTGATATTTTCACCTAGTTGAGCTATCTTTTCCTTGATCAATTCCTGGACAGTTTTTGAATCATCCTTTACAAAGGCCTGGTCAAGCAAACAGTTTTCCGAAAAAAACTTCTTCAATTTCCCTTCGGCAATTTTTTCAAGCATCTTTTCTGGTTTACCAGCCTCTTTTGCCTGAGTCATGTATATATCTTTTTCCCTGTTCAATACATCCTCGGGAACATCTGCTGATGATATCCACTGAGGGGAACTCGCAGCGACTTGCATGCACAGGTCTTTGACAAGTTCGGCAAATTGTTCTGTCTTGGCTACGAAATCACTTTCACAATTTAGTTCTACCAGGACTCCGATTTTTCCGTTCATATGAATATATGAGCCGATTCTTCCTTCAGAAGTAGCCCTTCCCTCTCTTTTAGCAGCTTTGAGAGCGCCCTTTTTGCGCAGATAATCAATGGCCTTTTCCATGTCACCATTCGTTTCTGAGAGGGCCTTCTTGCAATCCATTAAACCCAAGCCGGTTTTTTCTCTAAGTTCTTTTACCAAACTCGCTGATATGTCCATCGGAATGTCTCCCATTGTTCTAAATTTCCAAATTTAGCCCCTAAGTGGAGCAATCAGGCCCTGCAGCCAATAGACCTTCATGGCGCGCGACCTCTCGATTGAATTTTCTGATCTCGTTGTATTCGTTTACTACGTCACTGTATATTCCACCTGGGCGTACCAATATGTATCACCAGCCCAGACCTTTCATCCGAGGCCCAATTATAGGAGCTTCATAGAATGTTTTATGGAATAGGGTCAGACTTCGGTTTCTTCTATCCCCTCGTCGCTTTCGGACTCTTCAATCTCGCTCTCTTCGACGCTCGTTTCCCCTGATTCGGCATAGCCCTCTTCTTCACTGGCGCTAACCACAGCAGGGAAGTCCGACATACCGCTATCTTCCTTCAAGGACGCGTCATACATCGCCCGCCCTTCGATACACGCATCAGCGATTTTGGCGGCAAACAGTCTGATGGCCCTAATCGCGTCGTCATTGCCTGGAATCACATAATCGATCTCATCAGGATCACAGTTAGAGTCAACTATCGCAACAATCGGGATACCTAGTTTTCGAGCTTCCTTTACGGCTATGTTTTCCTTTTTTGGATCAACAACAAAAACAACTCCCGGTAGCCTTTTCATGTCACGGATCCCGGCAAGGTTTTTGTTGAGTTTGTCGTACTGCCGGGAGATGTTTACCAATTCCTTTTTGGTAAAATTCGTCTCCTCAGGTTTATCGAGAATGGCGCCCAACTGGTTTAATCGTTCTATGCTTTGTTTTATTGTTGAAAAATTCGTGAGCATTCCACCTAGCCACCGCTGGTTGACATAATACTGACCACATCTTTGCGCTTCTTCCAGAACAGCGTCTTGCGCCTGTTTCTTTGTGCCCACGAAAAGCACCCCCACGCCGGTGGCGCTAGCTTCCTGAACGAACTGATAAGCCCTCTTGAAAAGGCGGACGGTTTTTTGAAGGTCAATGATGTAGATGCCGTTTCTGGCGCCAAAGATGTACTGTTTCATTTTTGGGTTCCAACGTCTGGTCTGATGCCCAAAGTGAACCCCAGCTTCCAGTAGTTGCTTCATCGTAACAAGAGACAAGTGAAAACTCCTTTTCGGGTTAATTCTTCCATCCCTAGCCACACGTGGACCGTGCGACCCGACTTGAGGGGATGTGCAAGTTAATCTATTATTATTAACATTATCTTAGTCAAAAGCAACAAAAAAAGGCTGATCCTTAGGAATCAGCCCCTTTTTATTACGTCGTTGATCTACTTCTACGAAGCCGATTCAAGCTTCACTGACAAAGCAACCTTGTACAATATCGAAAGGATAAGGAAGCCAAGCGACCAAACACCGATAACTATACAAATCTCAGGCAAAGTTGGGTGATACTGGGTAATGGTTTCCAACGGAGAGGGAATGTACCCTGTAAGAACAAGTGTAATACCCTTTTCAATCCAGAGCGAGAAGAATACGGCAGCGCATCCCAAAACCAGGGTACCGGGATTGTTTCTGGTTTGTGGATTGATCAACAAAATCAACGAAACAAACGCAAGGATGGTAGAAGCCCACATCCATGGGACCAAGC
>JBMFSZ010000421.1:0-3145 GCA_049967315.1 Desulfomonilaceae bacterium | reverse complement strand
GTCCACTTCACCAGAAGTCGCGCCAGGCCGAAGCGTAGCCTCTGCACGTTCCAGGGCTTGTACTAGAAGGGAATGAGTATTCTTCTGAGCGTGTGGAATTTCTCCAACGGCGGCGGTGCGTGCCATTTTCGCGCAATAACCTTCATTTGTAGCGCCTAAATGGATTACGACAACTTCACCGGCTTTGATCACCTTGTTGCTGGCCATTGGATGAGCCAACAGAGTCCGTTCCCCCGAAACGACCTGGGGTCTGAAAGATGATCCTCCAGATCCTGCTTTGAGCATTGCGTATTCCGCTTCAGCAAGCACATCCAATTCAGTCACGCCGGGGCGCACGACATTGATAGCCGCTTCCATACCTTTGGCGGTTGCCTGCGCTGCTCGACGAATTCGGATTACCTCTTCAGTATCTTTAATCGAACGGAGCCTGTAGAAGAGTTCCCCCACTCCTGTAAAGTTCTTCTCCGGGAAATGAGAGCGAATAGAATCATAAACTGCATAATCAACAAAGTATCTTTCAAATCCTATGGTAGGCTCTTTAAATCCGAAAGTTTTTATTCGTTCGACTACCTTCTCACCTAGACTTTGTCGGGGGAAAAAGTAGGCGTAGGTGTGGAGACCTGATTGCTCGCGGATGTAATCAGCGTCAAGCCATAATGCTACGGCGCAGGCTTCTCCTTGCCGGGGAATAAGGACCGCAAGGCACTCCATCTGAGTCACGCCTGTGAAATAAATCAGGTTTTCACGATTAGTGACAACCAGGATGTCGCATTTTGCCTCGGCCATCGCTCTCTGCGCGCGAGTGATGCGTTGGGCGTATCGAGCTTCCATGTGATTTTCCTTTGAGGCGCCGCTCCCCCTGGACCCCTATTTTGCCTCTGCTGTGGCAACTGCCTGTGGGCCGGTTTTAGAATTTGAGTGGTTTTTGAAATCGTCCGTTTCGAGCGCAAGAGAGATCGCTACGCCAAATATGATCGCCCATAATGGAGCGCCAACGGTTAAGATTGGCAAATTAGCCACTGCGACAAAAAACGCTACTATGGCGCCGTATCTGAATTTGCCACTGAAAGCTCCCCGGAACGCTGTGGAAAAAACGTCAAACATGGCTATCCCCGCAAGGACCATGACAAACTCCTTGGGGACCATGTTTACTGCTTCAACCGCCTCTTTAGCCAAAAGAGCGAAACAGAACCAGAAAAGTCCTTCATAAAACGCCGCTACATATCGGAGTTCACGTTTCTCATGAGCTGCGGGGCTCGAACAAATTGCCGTGCTAGGTCCGGCTGTAACAGCGCAATGACCGCCCATAAAAGCGTTAAAAAAGGCGCCAATACTCGGGACGAAATACATTGCGTTAATAGGGGGCTCATAATTTTCCGCTATCAAGACCCCTACAGCCTGAATATTTTGCACACCTATCACCAGGAAAAAGAGTGGCACGCTAATTTCCATAATGGCTCGAAGTGAAAAAACCGGCCAAACAAACTCAGGCCTTGCGAACTGAAAACTTAAGGGAGTGACTTTTATCTGACCATAAACAGTCATAAGAATAACTCCCACTATCATTGCAAGAATGATAGGAGGGACCTTTTGAGCGAATTTCTTGAACGCCATACCCACAAAAAACACGATCAACATTACTCCGTAGATATGTGGCTGTAGTATCGACGCCTTGAACAATCCGATTCCGAAACTGAAAAGCACTCCTCCAACCATGCCAAGCATGATTGGAACAGGGATTCTGTCTACGACTTTTTTTATAAGACCGGTTACCGTGAGAAGTAGGGTCACGATCCCTACAACGATATATGCTCCAACTGCCTCAGGAAGGGAAAAATGGGGTAGAAGCTTCGCGAGCAGAATTGCGCCTGGGATGCTGTACGCTACTACTAGAGGAATCCTGTAACGAAGGGACACGAACATTGTGGCAAGACCACCAAAAGCATAGATCGCCAATAACCATGAAACAGCCTGAGCGTCGGTTAATCCAGCCGCTTTGGCGGAGGTCATAACGATAACACCTGGTCCCAATGTGCTGAAAAGAGTTGCAACCAATCCTGTCCCAACACCCGCCGGGTTGGTGTCTTTCAAGAGTTGCAAGAAACTAGAGCCTAGAGAGTGTCCTTTCTCAATTACCGCCATTTCTCACCTCCATTTATCCACCAATATTTCTTTAAAGAATCGAAACATGCAGCGAACGGGCCGACCTCCATCAGGACAAAACTATAGTGTTGCCCCGAAAAGTTAGTTCCTCACCGGGGGAGCTTCAAATAGATCAGGATATGAATGGAAAGTTGGCCGGTCCGGTTCAGCCTAAACTGTGGCTTTCACCTCGACGCCTCGTTGACGAAGCCATTTGGGCATAAGTACTTCCTCCACCTTCCTGTTGACAGCAGGAGCCTTTTCAAGAAGAAGATCCGCCAACGGTTTGCTTAGATTTATGCCACCAGGAGCGCCATCAAAGATCAACACGTTGTCGGTCCCAGAAACTTTTCTTGCAAAATCCATCGCGGTTTCAGCGCTTTCGGCCACAACTGAGTGTTCCATATAATTCAGGTTTTGCGGGTCACGGTTAAAGAGATCAGCCTGTTCCTGCCCCACGACAACAGTAGGAATATGTTCGCTGAAAAAGGCGCTGGGATACCCTGTCCATGCATAGTTGTGAACGCACATTTTGACAGCGGGGTTCAGCAGGGGAATCTCAGGCAGAAGAGGGTGTCCTTTTTTTCCGTAAAAGGCTTCTGTATACCACGTGTATGCCGGTAAGGGCATTTCAAGATCAAAAAGGTCAGTATTAGCTCCTACAAAATTCGCATAAATTACACCAGCGGAGAAAACGTAAACCACGGGGCAGGGGAAATCCAAAGCAGCTACGCACTTATCGATCTCGCCGAAAAGAGTCATCATCTTGCCGTAATAACGGCATCCAATCTCAGTAATTCTACCGTTGAGAGCGTACAGGTCGTTGTCAGCGTCAACGCCCAAAATTCCGTGTGGAGCCACGGTTAAAAAACAGGAAAACGCAAACTTGTCCTGAACAAAAGGAGAATCAAAGATTGCTCTGGCTATGAAATTGGCTGCCCGAGGCCCCAAATTCTGATGATAGGTTGATCGGGTTTCGATGCGGGCATACGACATGCCGAAT
>JBMFSZ010000420.1:0-3166 GCA_049967315.1 Desulfomonilaceae bacterium | reverse complement strand
CTAGGCGCACTTTACAAAACAGATGACATTTCACTCATTGTCATTGACAGTCATGTGGATTCAGTGCCCACTTCGGCTATGGCAGACGCCATTCAATATGACATGGCTACAAACCCTAGTTCAGTGTATGATCCTGCAGACCCTTTTCTTAGAAATCGTCCAGATTCATATAACGCGAGCTCTTTCATTTACTACCTTTTGGAAGAGGGACTCGTCAATCCCCGAAATCTTTATCTGATTGGTGTTAGTGACTATCCCCCTAAAAAAGCTTTCAGAATCAAAGATGGACGGATGAAACATTATTTGGACTGTTATTTATCCCTGAAGACGAGTGGCGCAAAAATTTTGACAAAGAAGGACCTTACTCTAGGACTTGGGACGCTTGGCAACCTTCTTAATAAAGTCAAAACACCTTTCGTTTATATATCTATAGATATGGACATAGGGGCACGAAACGCTCTAAACGGGGTCAGGTTCAGAAATTATCAGGGAATTAATGAAAGTCAGATTTACAGAATCGCTAAGAGTCTAAGGGAAATGATCGACCGAGGGGTCAGTCTGGTTGGCATCGATTTGATGGAATTTAATCCGCGTATGGCCAATAGTGGAAATACTCCGGACCAGGACCGCACCTACCTGATCGCTTTGAATCTAATCAAGCTAATTTGTTTCTCCGAAAGAATCTAATTTACATAAGCTAGCGCTTTCCCGAGAACTTCATTTCAACAGGGCGCCATGGACACTGTTCGAATTTTCATCATTGTGACCGCTTGCGTATTGTCAACTCTTACCGGGGCATCTGCGTGGGAGGTCAACCTTGGCGGTGACTGGTTCTGGACTTATGAATATTTTGATCAATTTGGTCACACCGGCTTTTTTGGAATGTACGACCAAGCTGGGCAAATCGATTCTAATTATCCCAAGGGGCCGAAATTCAGTTCAATGAACTCATTTGTTGGCTTCAGAAGCATCGACGGTCAACAATATGGCCTTGTTACAGGCACAGACGCCTCTTTACAATGGATGAGAATGGAGCTGAGGCCCGAAATTAAAGTAAACCAGGCTGTAACTTTTAGGGCTTTGTATCAAATCGGGTATGGGACTTTTCCCTACGGACTGTACGAAAACAGCGCCGCTACAGGCACATACAATCCAATAGCTTCTGGCACATGGACTTACTGGGGGCTGACGGCGCAAATTCCGTGGGGCCATTTCTCTGCAGGAAAACGGCCATTGGTGTGGGGAATGGGAGCGCTGTACGATCAGAAAAACGCCTCGACTGAACCTCTTACTGTAACAACATTTTTCGGTCCTTACAGGGCTACTTTGGGAGTGCATCCGTGGCAGGGACAGGCATGGATAAACTCGATGGCCGGCAGAAACGTCATAAGCACTACCCTCAGCGCAGGGCCTCAGAGCGCCTTGGACGCGGCTCCATCCCTCCCAATTGCCTACAGAATTTTCGACAACGATCGCAAACGCAATCTTCACCCGATCATATTATTTCTATTTTCATCCGGAAATTTCGAAGCCGGGATAGCGTACGAGTACATGGCCATTCACAACGGTCCCGGTGGAGCGAGCACAAATGAAAACACCAGGAAGGCCAAGACTTATGACGCAGTCTATGAGGACGGTTCAATCTACTTCAAATTCAATAATGGAAGTTTTTTTCTGAACAGCGAACTGGCCTGGTTCAGAAACCAGCAACATGTGCAACGAGCGGCTCAGGACGACGGCGATTACACTGACGGTTGGGGGAGCCGCTTTGCTCCGTACTATAACGAATCCTGGAAATATATGATGGAGTGTGGTGTGTTGACGGGCGCGGCGAAATTGAGCCTTTTCTATTCCTGGATACCAGGTCCCGACCGTCGCCACGGAATATGGATAAACAACCAATCTTGGGAAAACGCCGTCAACGGTTCAAATTTTGCCAATACTCAAGTCTTCCTGCCATATAGTCTATTGATGGGCTATCAGTATGGAGGAGGGCTCAACGCTATTGACAGAAATGGTGAAGGTTACATGACAGACGCCTCCTCTGCTGCCGTTAGACTTGATTATGCCCTGGCTGCTAACTTGAACATTTATGGAACATTGTTTTCTGCTACTAGAGTATCAAAGGGCTGGGGATGGGGTTGCCTGGTCCCGGCTTCTGACGGGGAAAATGGAGGAGGAAAGGTTCTGCTGCTAGGTCAGCAAGTTAGCCCGGTGAACGGGCCAATCCTCTCGGCTGTACAAAACGACTATCTTAATGGATCGCCTTCCATTCCTGACGACTCGCTTGGATGGGAGGTTTCTATGGGGTTGGACTGGAAACTTCTCGAAAACCTTGTGGCAAGATTCAGGGGAGCATACTGGCGTCCTGGAAGATGGTTTAAATATGCCTGTGTTGACAAGGGGGTTGCTACGAGTATTGTGAACATTCCTAACCCGGAGACCCCTGTGATAGCATATGTGAGCCCCAAGTCTGACTCTGCTCTGGTTCCGCCTGGTCGTTGGGCGATAAACCCCAACCGGGAGATCGACCCGATATTCGGCTTTCAGACCATGATGCAGATTTCCTTCTAGAAAAACTGATTCTACGATCCCAATTGTAAGATAAAATGGCAACAGTATTATTGACCTATCCGGACGAGTTTGGGCGTTAGTCTTTTTGCCAATTGGAGCAAAACATACGGTCAACTACTGGCATGCGAGAGAAAATCCTGAACGCAAAGATTTTAGCAGTAAGTTATTGTCGCAAATATGCTACATGTATCATTTATGATACGTCAGAGCGCTGATTTCATGTCAGCCCGCAGCCATTTTTTCATACTTGTTTGAGAGACTAACCTCAGCTTAAGTCAATGATGGCCTCATATTTTTGATCCTCGCCTCCAGGGATTTACACCCGTTTATTTGATCGGCACAAAAATTGCTTTAGAATAAACTATCTTAGTCCATAACACATGGAGGTTGTCAGACCACGATGGACGTCATTAGCGAACCAAAAATAAAAAAGGAAGAAGTCCTTGTACTAGTGGATGAAGACTTCAATCCTAGAAACGTCTGCATAGTTACCGGAGCAGCCGGGGGGATCGGTCGCGCCACAGCGGTTGCAGCTGCCGCCAACAGTATAATGACTGTAGGACTCGACATAAATGAGGAAGAAGGCAAAAAG
>JBMFSZ010000419.1:0-3179 GCA_049967315.1 Desulfomonilaceae bacterium | reverse complement strand
TTCCAGAGGCCACCGGATTCAAAGCTTTCTGAGCGCCAGGTTTCTTGGTGACAACATGGCTCGTCTCAACTCGCCTGGAAAACTCGTCCTGCATGTTGGATGGACTCCCGGAAATAAGCAGGCTTAGAATTTCTTTGATAATCGGACCGCAGGATGAACCGCCTAAAGCATCTCTCATAGGGGAGCCATTGAAGTTCCCCGCCCAGACCCCAATAACGTGTTTTGGCGTATACGCTACGGCCCAAGCGTCCCGATAGCCGCTACTGGTACCAGTTTTAACCGCCACGGGAAAACCAAAATCAAAATATGTCGGATTCCCGAATGTTAGAATTCTGGCAAGAGGGTCCGACAAAATGTCAGTAATTTCAGAGGCCACCGATTCTGAGAAAATTCGCTTGTAGTATCCGTGTTGGTCTGGTTTCATTCTCAGCGACCGAAACATCCCTCCTTCTGCCAAACACGCATAGGCTTGAACCAGGTCATAAAGGCGAATCTCAATAGCGCCTACAGCAAGGCCCAGTCCATAAGTATCAACCGGCCCGTGAGCCATTTCGGAAATTAATCCAAGACGCTGCAGAACATTGTAGAAGTTGGTAGCCTTGACATGTTGAATCATTTTTATAGCCGGCAGATTGAGGGAATTTCCCAATGCTGATCTTAAACTTACCGGACCGTAGGAATTCCTGTTTGCGTTTAATGGAACATAGTCTCCGTTGGCGCCCTTATAATTTCGTAAAGTATCCGGGATTTCTGAAGCGTCTGAATATCCTTGAGATAGGGCGAGAGCGTACAAAAAAGGTTTGAGTGTAGATCCAGCAGATCGATAAGAAATCGCCCCGTTGTTGTAGCCTTGCGCCTCGTCTGCGTAGTTGAGGGAACCGATCATTGCAAGAATTTCTCTAGTCTCAGCGTCTGCAACTAATGCAGCGCATTGAGAAATCCCGAGACGCCGTAGCCTCGAGGCATGGGATTTGAAGATCCCTTCGATTGACTTTTGAAGATCAAGATCAAGCGTTGTGCGTAATTCCGAAGCGTCCTGAGGCTTGTCAATCAAGGCGTAATCTACGAAATGGGGGGCTTCGTTAGGGAAATCACGGTGGTAAAAGCAAACCTCACGTTTGGTTGCCAAATCTTCGTTGAATCCATGCCGGATCTTGGTGGATTGGGCCATGGTATGAACGAGTTTATGGGCCCTGGAAAGCAAGGCATTCCTTCCGGATGGACGATTGGGGTCCAGCCTGGTCGGGGCCCTCGGAATGATAGCCAGACAAACGCATTCAGAAACGCCAATTACACTGATGTCCTTGTGAAAATAGATTAGAGAGGCGATGCCAACTCCCCGCAGTGGTCCTCCCATAGGCACAAGATTCAGGTATAGCTCAAGAATGTCTTTCTTCGAGAGTTGATACTCCAGCTTCAGGTTCTCCAAAAATTCGATTGCCTTGGAATAGTATGTTCTGGGCCTTGGATTCAATAACCTGACGACTTGCTGCGAAATCGTCGAAGCGCCCGAGATTGTCCTTCCCGACTTGATATTTGTGTAAGTTGCACGAAGAATAGCGAGAGGATCGAATCCGGGATGGTAGAAAAAATTACGATCTTCAGCTATTAAAACTGCATGGATTAACACGTCCGGGAAATCCTGGATGTTTTTCCAAACATTGTAACTTCCCTTTTCGTCTGGGAGGTATCGCAAAATCCGACCATTTCGATCAGTGACCAGCCGTGTGGGCCTACTTTTCTCGTGAATCAGGCTTTCTTTGAAGTTTGGAGCTTTAAATGCCACGAAAAACGCCAAAGTAATCCCAAACGTCAAGATGAGACTCCCGGAAATCACAATGCGCTTTAGATTGGTAGAATGGAAAAACATGATTAGTGTGCGCTGACCCGTACCATAGGACAGGTAAGTCTAGTCCCGGATCGATTGCCTTCCAGGAAGTGTAACTTCATAATATGGTTGTTTCAATTCTAATTTTAATGAAGGATACGGCGAAGTCAACAGTAGTTACATGATTATACGCTGAAGATGAATGAATCTGGCTGAAAAGCTTTCAGGGGTGATCTCGGAAAACATGGTGTCAGTTGGAGTTTTCAGACCCAGAAACTTTCGTAAGGACCATGGATTTTAGGCAAATAACTCCTTGTCAGGAGATACTTATGAATGCCCCTACCTGCGGTACCAGGCATAAAATATTAATACCGTTATAATGCAATCTGCTTATTAGATATTTAACGGTTTCTCCATACGAGGCATACCCAAAGATTGTGATTGACCTTGGCCCTTGCAGTGAGTTAATTTTAAAATGCCTGCATTAGAATCTTTTTAGAAAATGTGATCAGTTTTTGCTCGTGGATGTTGTGGACATTAACTGTGTTTCGGGGTTTAACTGAGTCATCTTTCCTTAGGTCCTGGCTAAGTAGCCCGAAAACTGAGGGAACGCCATAACCAGGGCTATTTAAGCGTCCCATCAATTAGAACTGTAACTTACACCTAGCTCTGATTCAATTTCTCATCTCTCCAGGAGAAGTGTCATGGTAGCCTCAAGAATTTGGTCGGCGTTGGCCGTGGTTCCATTACTCGCAGTTTGTTTTCTTGCGTTCGAGGTTCCAGGATTTGCTGAAGACCTTACAGTCTACGCCTACAGGGATTTTTCCCAAAAGGACGAAACACCTGGAAAGTGGGCCGTTAGAATCTATTTTAGCGCTCCGGTTTTCCCCTCTAATCTGAATCAGGCGCTTTCCGTAAGTGTTGACGGGAAAAAGATTGGCTATGAAATCTCTCCAGTGAGCGCCAAAACTCGGACTCAAGCGTCGCGAATTTATCGGATAATTCCCCAAAAAGAAGATCCAACGCCGGTAACTGTAGTCCTTAAAATCCAAAAGGGCCTAAGTGATATTCTTGGCGCAAAGCTCTTGGCTAGTCCCTTCGTCTACGAATTCCAATCTGTTGAGGAGATTTCGATCAAAGGCCTGGTTACGTATTTCAGATCAATGAAAGATAAAGGTCTTGAAATTCTTCTGTCAAATTCAGTTTCAAACAGGGATTTTCTCAATGCTTTCAAAATAACTCCTGAGGTGCTAGACCTCAAAATTCGACGGAAAGATGAGAGACGGTATGAGCTTTCCGGAGATTTTGTCAAAGATCAGAATTACAAGATTCGGATACTTCCAATTGCGGC
>JBMFSZ010000418.1:0-3187 GCA_049967315.1 Desulfomonilaceae bacterium | reverse complement strand
TGTCAAGGTGTTGCGATCCAGGACTTTGGGTGGTCTCGAAGAGTCCTCAATAATTTCAATATTATATCCGTCGACCTGCTTCAAACCATGCGTCAGTCTTTCTAGGACCGTATTTATGAAAACCTGGTCATCAGGATTTTGTGGTCTGATGTTGAACCTGCAATAGGCCAAATCGGGGACTACATTGACAGCCCCACCTCCGAGAATTTCACCTACGTTAAGTATAATTCCCGGGCGCTGACTAAAAGAATCCTGCATTTGGACGATGAAATTCGCCATGGCATGGATAGCGTTGCGCCCTGCTGCAGCGTTTCGACCGGCATGAGCTGATCTTCCTCTAATGACGCAGGAATAGACGGAGGAACCTTTTCTGGCGCCTACTATTGAACCGTCTGCTAATGCTGGTTCAAAAACCAAAGCTAGGTCGTTCCTTTTTGCGGCTTCTAGTATTAAGGGTTTGGAGCCGACGGATCCGATTTCTTCATCTGGATTAACTAGAACTTCCCAGGTAAGGCGATTAGCCCAGGGACTAGCTTCAAACAGCTTCAAAGCTTCTACCATTGCAAGTAGGCCGCCTTTTGCGTCTGCGACACCGGGTCCTTTGAGCGTGTTTTTATCGATTTCTTCACATTTTTGAAACGCGTGGTCTACGGAATAAACTGTATCGTAATGGATGGTGAGCAGTATTCTGATTGGAGCGTTTGAGGATTTTTTTACGGAAAGAACCCTTCCCAATGGGAAGGAGACTTTTCCGTGAGGACGCAATATAATTTGTGGAGGCAATGCCACGGTTTCCATGACAGCGTGAAGCGTGGCGAAAGCGTCCTGGATAGCTGGAAGGAATTGATTCAGGCCACTCACATTATAGCTTCCGGTATTTACATCGGCCCACGTCTTGAGGAGCTGTAATAAACGATCCGCCTGTCCGTCTAGCGACTGCAATAGAATTGAGTAAGCTGTCTCGTTCATGGCCAGACCTTACCTGTGGATTCAAGGAAAGCAAGTCTAAAATATAACTTACAGATATTTGGTCTTATGTGCAAATTTCCGGTGAACCGAAGAACGGAACTTCGCATCAATATGAACAGGACAAAAGGCCGTGAAGAGATAGGAGGCCTAAAATGGAAGATTACAGCATTTGTCAGGCAGGAAATTGGAACGACCTCGTCTTCTGTGGATCTGAACAAGAAGGCCAGGATTGTGTTAACTATTATCCCGGCATGCTTGCTGATATAGAGGAAGAATTAAATGAGGCCAGAGAGCGGGAATTTGAACGGCTTTTCTTCTGTGGATGCTGATCATTTTCGAGCGTTGTAAACAACCGTGAATTCAGCCCCGGGTGTACCGGGGCTTATAAATTGTAATGAGTGAGATTTTGTGGGGGAGGAAGGGATCTTTTCGGTAGGGAAAGGATTGTGTGATTTTTTATTGACAACATTTTCTGATCGTGTATTCTTGTATGTAAGTCTTACTTGCATGGTAAAAAAATGAACAAAAAAACAAAACAACTCCCACAGGACATCCTTCTAGGGGCCAAAAATTCTAACGGTACGCCTATTCCGCCTGGTGGTATCAAGATAATGCAGGCTTTAAGGTCGCTGCTTCAGGAAAAAAATTTCGAGTCCATTACTACAGCGGAAATATCAAGACTTTCAGGGGTAAATGAAGCCCTGATTTATAGATATTTTGGAGACAAAAGAGGCCTGCTTCACAAGATCCTGGCCGAGTACTTCAGCGCTCACCTGGCTGAGATAGAGCAAGACGTTCACAGCAGTGAGGGGTCTTTAGAGAAATTGAAGACCCTGATCAGAGGCACGATATCTTTTCACAAAAAAAACAATGTGTTTTCAAGGATTTTGCTACTCGAAGTCCGGAATCACCCCACCTATTTTCAGAGTGAGGCCTATGACCTGGCGAAGAAATACTTCAGGCTTATTAACCAGATCATAGAACAGGGAATAAAGAATGGCGAAATACGACAGGATCTCCCATTGTCCTGCATGAGAGACATCATCATTGGCAGCATTGAAAGAGCCTGCATGAGACCCGCTGTTTTTGATCTGGATTTTGATGAAGAGGCCCTGGCGGGTAATCTGGCCGAAGCTGTCATTGGAGGTATCAGTATGCCCACAGATTATCGGCAACCTTGCCAAAAATAAATTAATGGTGGAGTAGTCCCGGTCGCTGAAAATGCGATCGCCCGTCTTTAACTAACCAGATTTGCAATGCGCCAAAATTCACTGTTTCGGGCCATTCCGAATCAAATCTTACTTTGAAGGAAGAAGTAAAAATGATGCACGGAAACATTGGATTACCAGAGGAACTGACAATTTTGAGGGACGCTGTCCATAGAGCGGCGAGAGAAAAAGTCGCTCCTCTTGCCGCTTCCATAGATGAGTTAGGAGAATTCAACAGGGAAGTAGAGTCTTTGTGTTGGGATCTTGGACTGCTGACCCTTGGCCTGCCGGAGGAATTCGGTGGATTCGAACAGAACACCTGCACTGCCCTATGTATTGGGGTGGAAGAACTTGCCAGATACTGCGCCTCATCGGCCTTGCTCCTTATTATCCAGGCCGTAGGATCTTATCCCATCGTCCATGGTCTATCGGGAAAAATTAGAAACCGAATCCTTTCAAGGATCGCAGAGGACCGTCAGTTGGTGGCGTACCTGGTTACTGAACCTTCTGGTGGATCAGATGTGGCCGCATTAAAAACGACTGCAGTACGTGACGGCAATGAATATGTGCTTAACGGAAGTAAGTGCTTTGCCACAAATGGTGGAGTGGCTTCGATGTACTCTGTTCTGGCCAGGACTTCCAAAGAGGGTGGAAGCAAGGGATTGTCTTTTTTTCTTGTGGAACGGGAGCGAACCGGCGTCAGGATAGGGCGAGTCGAAAAGAAACTTGGCCAGAGAGGGTCGAATACGACAGAAGTCTTTCTGGATGACGTAAGAATTCCTGCCGATCATCTCCTTGGGGAAAAGGGGAAGGGATTCCTCCTGGCCATGAAGGATTTTGACATGTCAAGACCGGCTGTTGGGGCTCAAGCCCTTGGAATAGCGGAAGGCGCTTTTGAGACAATGGTAAAATATTCGGCTGAGCGTAAGACTTTTGGGAAGTTTCTTGCTGAACACCAGATGATTCAGGCCATCATCGCCGACAGCGCAACCTTGATTGAGGCGGCTCGG
>JBMFSZ010000417.1:0-3197 GCA_049967315.1 Desulfomonilaceae bacterium | reverse complement strand
AGAGGGTATTGCGGACATGGATTATGCCATGCCGAATCTCAAGGTAGAGTATGTCAGGCTTGAGTCACCCATCGCTACGGGTTTTCTGCGGTCGGTTGGCAATTCAAGCAATACCTTTGTTGTAGAAAGTTTTATTGACGAACTGGCTCACGCAGCGGGCAAGGATCCTTTGGAATTTCGTCTAAATATGCTCAAGCAAAACCCCAGAGCCGCAGGGGTGCTGAAAAAGGTCGCTGACGCAGGAGCATGGGGCAAACCGGCTCCTCAAGGCATTGGGCGAGGGATAGCGGTACGTTTCTGTTATGGTAGTTACGTGGCCCAGATGGCCGAGGTGTCAGTTGACAGGAAGACAGGTGTAATAAAGGTCCATAGGATGGTCACAGCAATTGATCCCGGCCAGGTCGTAAATCCCGACAGTGTCCATGCGCAGATTGAGGGAGCTACAATCATGGCCATATCGATAGCCCTCAAAGAAAAAGTCTCCTTCAAGAACGGTGGTGTTGCGACATCAGGTTTTGGCGATTATCCGATACTTACCATGTCCGAAATTCCAAAGATCGAAGGTTATATCATTACGAATAATGAGAAGATTGGCGGAGTAGGGGAACCATGCGTGCCCCCCGTAGCCCCTGCCATAGGTAACGCTGTATTTGCGGCCACTGGTTTGCGTCTGAGATCACTCCCCATGACTGCAGACAAGGTAAGAAGCGCTTTTAAAGCCAAGGCGTAACGAGAGGTGTCCCGTCACTGGCATGCCGGAAACTTTGCTAAACCGGTGACGGGAAATTAAAGAAAAGCCATTTCACTTTTATTGACGGAGAGCTTTGGCGAGGAGTTCAACTGGGTGGACTACCTGAACCAGGTCTGTCTCCAGGTTACCGAATATTTGCAGACGACAGCCTGGACATCCGGATGCCACAACGGAAGCTTTTGTTTGCGTTATAGCCTCAATTTTTTTCTTGGTAATTGGCGTGGCTATTCCCGGATGTTCCCATTGGAATGTTCCACCTCCCCCACAGCAAGCATCTGCTCCCTCCATTTCCACAAAATCAAGTTCTGGGATCATCCTCAAAAGGTTTCGGGGTTCCTCCCTCACGGCCTGGCTTCTGGCGAGATGGCAGGGGTCATGGTATGTCACTCGCTCTGGCAAGGGGCCAAGGATCTCCTTTAGATCAAAGTGGGTCAGGAATTGGGAAATGTCTTGGATTTTTGCTGAAACGGCTTTAGCGGCATCGGTGTCCTTGCCCATCTCCTCGAGGATATTGATATATTCCTTTTTGAGGGCGGCTCCACACGTTGCGCAATCAACAATAATCGCGTCAACGTCGTGAGCGTTAAGCGTTTCAATGTTGTGGACAATGTTTTTAACTGCCATGTTTCTGGCCCCAGACAAGAAAATCGGCAAGCCACAACACATTTGATCCTTAGGAATAATTACCTCTATGCCTAACCGGTTTAAGATAGCGATGACTGATGCGCCAACATTTTCGAAAAAATAGTTTGTCGCACAACCTACAAAGTACAAAACTCGCCCTGATGAATGCCCCGTCTGGGAAATTATTTCCGGATACTGGCCCATTAAGGGAGTACGGTTGATTTGAGGAATTTTGGAGTACGGTATCGTTCCAAACTTACGATCCTTTAAAATGCCCGAGTCAAACAACGGTTCCAGGAATCTCCCGCCAGTCATTGCGAATGACATCAACCGAGCGCTTCGAAGGAACCGGAAGGCCATCTTCTTTTGCCACTTGAGTCCGAATTTTTCTTCCAGCTCAGCTCGCATGGCCTTCATAAGACGATCAACTTTTAGCCCACTTGGGCAATTGACACTACAATTCTCGCAGAGCAAACATGTAAACATCAAATCCAGGAAATGATCTGATGGTTCCAGGTTGCCTTCAATCACCTGTTTTATCAATTGAACCTTGCCGCGCGGAGACGCTCCTTCAAAATAAAGCTGCTTGTACACAGGACAGGCGTTCATGCACAGTCCACATTTGATACATTTATAAACTTCTTCCCTTAATGAATTGGAAATCATCAGTTATAATCCTCGATAAAACTGCCCGGATTGAGGATGCCCTGGGGGTCAAAAAGCTTTTTGATTCCCTTCATGAGGTTCAGGCTCGCGGGAGAAAGTTGCCTCGTCAGATATTTCGATTTCGTGATCCCTATACCATGTTCTCCCGAAAGTGTCCCGCCTACGGACAAAGCGTAATCGACAATTTCATCCATTGATTTTTCAACTCTGGCCATCTCGTCAAGGTCACGCTGATCACAAAGGATTAATGGATGAAGGTTTCCATCCCCAGCGTGCGCCAGAACGCCAATGGTAACCTTGTTTCGTTCGCCTATCTCAACAATTTTCTTGATAGCGGAAGTGAGAAAACTAACCGGCACAGTAGCGTCTTCTATAAGACAATTGGGACGCATTCTGGCCACTGCTCCGAAAGCGGACCGGCGAGCGGCCCATATTTGGTCATTGTCTTTTTCTGAATCAGAAACCCTGACTTCCCGTGCTCCCTTTTCCTTACAGAATCCAGCCACTTCGGAGGTCTGCTTTTCGACGGTTTCCGGATCTCCATCAACATCCATGAGCAGAACTGCTTCCGCATCGAGAGGAAGCCCTAGTCGAGCGAAATCTTCGATGGCCCTTACTATGGTTTTGTCCATGAGTTCCAGACATGATGGAATTATTCCCGCTTCGACAATTTTTGAAACAGTGGTTCCAGCGTCATCGATTCGGTCATAGATGGCCTGTAGTGTGCGTTTAGTCCGAGGCCGGGGAAGAAGACGGACCGTAATCTTGGTGACAATGGCAAGCGTTCCTTCAGATCCGCAAATTAATCTTGTAAGATCATATCCGGTAACATCTTTGGTAGTTACGACGCCGGTATTCATTATTTCACCGGAAGGAAGAACTATCTCGAGGCCCAGGAGATAGTCACGAGTTACCCCGTACTTGACTCCCCTCATACCGCCGGCGTTCATGGCAACCGCTCCACCCATTGTGGCGACCATTGCGCTTCCCGGGTCAGGCGGATAAAAAAGATTCAGCTTTTCAACATGTTTCTGAAATTCTGCAATCACAACGCCAGGTTCGACTACTGCGTAACGGTTTGCACCGTTGACTTCCAGGATATGGTTCATCATCGTAAAGCAAAGAACCACTCCGCCATGTTTTGCGAGCGCTTCAG
>JBMFSZ010000416.1:0-3214 GCA_049967315.1 Desulfomonilaceae bacterium | reverse complement strand
CGTGCAGGGGCATAATATCGTACGCCAAACATATATTATTATCAGAAAATCATCGTTGTTATCAATTCAATATTTCGAATTGAAACTTTCATGGCGAGCCAGTTTATTGATGTCCGTACTTGTTTTTCTACCTTTTTTGACTATTGATAAATTTTGTGGATAAACGATAGTGATAAAACACATATCCATAAAACTGATCTCGGTTTTGGAATTATCCAAATATTGTATTACGCGCTTGAATCAGGATACCTGGTCAGAATTCGATGTCCGTCGATGAAACATTTCTGAAGAATTTACCCACGCTTCCAGGAGTTTATCTCATGGAGGACCAAAACGGTAAGGTTATTTATGTCGGGAAGGCAGCCAACCTTAGAAATAGAGTGAGGAATTATTTTTCAAAGAGTGGAGATGATCGTCCCAAGGTTAGGTTTCTAGTACAACATATCTCAAGTATAAAAACAATTGTTACTGAAACCGAAAAAGAAGCGTTGCTTCTGGAAAACAACCTTATCAAGAAACATCGTCCAAAATACAATGTAAACTTACGTGACGACAAGTCCTTCTTTTCACTCAAACTCAATGTGTCCCACAAGTATCCTCGCCTCACATTAATAAGGACTCAAAAAATAAGACCTGACAGTGAGAAGTATTTTGGACCATACGCTTCAGCCCGCGACGCCAGGGTAACCCTCCACCTCATTCGTAGGATTTTCCCTCTAAGACAGTGCTCAGACCGGCAGATCGCCTCAGCGAAGCGGCCCTGTCTGAATTATCAGATGAATCGGTGCATGTGCCCATGCGGAGGCAAAGTAGATCCGACAGAGTATCGCCGGATGGTTGAAAGTGTGATTCTCTTTCTGGAAGGGAAAAGTGAAGAACTGACTAACAACCTTAAGAAGGAAATGGAACAAGCCTCAAAGGAACTGCGATTTGAAGAAGCGGCTCGCCTGAGAGATCAACTCTATGCAATAGAACGCACGCTACAAAAACAAAGTGTGTCATTCTTCCATTTCAAAGATCAGGATGTTTTTGCCGTTCTTGGACTTCCTCATAATACTTATGTCGTGGAAATATTGTCCTTTAAAAAAGGCAACCTTTCCGCTGAACAATCTTATGTCATCAAGAACTCTACACTAGAAGAACACGAGATTTTGACCTCTTCAATAAAGCAGTTCTACGACAATGTGACTAACGTTCCCCCTGAAATCATAGTCCCCGTACGGCTGGAGAGCCACCAAATAATAGAATCGTGGTTGTCAGATCTCAGGGGGTCGAGAGTGCATATTCGAACGGCCCTCAGAGGCCCGAAGGCAAGACTGGCTCAACTAGCTTTGAAGAACGCCTATGTAGCTATGGAAAGAGAAAACCAGCGGAAATCAAATGAAAACGTCATGGATCATCTCGCAGTGAAACTTAGAGTTGATGGCCCGCTCAAGTTATTAGAATGTTATGATATCTCGAATATTAGCGGAGTTGAACCGGTAGGGGTTAAAGTGGCGTTTATGGATGGTAAGCCCCTAAAGTCAGCTTACAGAAAATTCAGGATACGAGATTTTAACGATCAGGACGATCCCGGTATGATTTATCAGGTCATTTCGAGAAGGATCAGTCACAAAGAGCATGATATACTAGGAGATTTATTGGTTATCGACGGCGGGAAATCTCAGTTAAACGCCGCTATGGAGGCTCTGAAAACCCTTCCGGAAGATCAAAGACCACCTGTAGTCTCTATAGCCAAGGGACGGGGCCAAGATGAAATCGATAAAATATATGTTTACAAGAGGAAAAATCCACTTTCGCTTCCCAAGGGAGACGCTAGCCTTTTGGCCATAATGAAGATTCGAGATGAGGCACACAGATACGCTCACTCATTCCACACCAATCGAAGGATTAAATCGGTTATTCGCTCCGATCTGGCAGATGTTCCAGGAATAGGCCCGAAGAAGAGTTTGGCTCTATTAAGTTTTTTCGGGAGCCTTAAAGGCGTGCTGATGGCTACTGAAGAACAACTCACGAGTGTGCCGGAAATCACTTGGAGAGACGCTCAGCGAATCATTGAATATTTTAAAGGTGTTAACACCACAGAATCATGAATTTATTGCTTGTGATATTTATTAGCGTAGCCTAATTTTGGTAAAAAGTTTTCTATCGATTTGAGGAATCAAACAAATTGAAAGTTCTGTTAGCCGAAGATGATATCATCACTCGCCGCCTACTTGAGGTTCAACTAAAGAGCTGGGGACATGAAGTAATTGTATGCTCAGACGGTGAACAGGCATGGGAAAAGTTACGCTCTGACGGATCACCAAAGCTCGTAGTCCTTGATTGGATGATGCCCGGAATAGACGGACTTACTTTAAGCCGTGAAATACGAAAGATAGAAACCAAACCATACACATATATAATACTGCTAACAGCCAGAAGTAGTAAAGAAGACATTATTGAAGGCTTGGAAGCTGGCGCGGATGATTATATTACGAAGCCTTTTGAACCTCAGGAACTTCGCGTCAGGATTCGGGCAGCGACAAGAATTGTTCAGCTCCAGGAAGATCTGTTAAAGGCATTGGAGAAATCGGAATTTCAGGCCAGTCACGATTCGCTCACCGGCCTTTGGAACCGATATTCGATTTTGACCATCCTTCAGAGGGAGCTGGTACGAAGTCAGCGAGAAACGACACCCGCGGCCATCATTATGGCGGACATAGACCACTTCAAAGAAATTAACGACACTTTTGGACACCTTACGGGGGACGAAGTGTTGAGACAAACCGCTACTGCGCTAAAATCATCCGTAAGACCGTATGACTCGGTAGGTAGATACGGCGGAGAAGAATTTTTGCTCGTGCTCCCAGGCTGTAACCCACCTGAGGCATTAAAAGCAGCTCATCGATTAAGATCCTCCCTCGAAAATCACAAAATAAGCAGCGTTGAGATTTCGCTCCAGGTAACCTTAAGCTTCGGTGTTGTGGTCGTAAATTCAAAGGAACGAAAAAATGTTGACGAGATCATCGGTAAAGCCGATGACGCTCTGTACAAAGCCAAGAATCTTGGTAGAAATAGAGTTGAATTTGGTGGTGAAATTAAATAAAAAGGCTCGGCTAATTTGATCCTTCTATCACTTTTTTTACATTGATCACTTAAAAACTTTATCTTAAAGGCTGTTTATAAAATTCTGGGTCGCTCCGTTAAACTCATTTGGTCTTTCCAGCATCAC
>JBMFSZ010000415.1:0-3218 GCA_049967315.1 Desulfomonilaceae bacterium | reverse complement strand
GTTCGACAATCCCCGCTGCAAGTGGTACGACGAAAGTCATGTTCGGATCTATGGCGTCACATACTAAGATCTCTCGAGCACGGAACTCGAAAAGGTCTTCTGGGACTCTGACTACTCTGGCTTTGCCGGTAGCTAAACCAGCGCCCGCAGGTTGACCGACTATTTGGCGTGCCTGAACGCGCAACATGTCCTGAGAGGCTTCGGGTGACTTTGGATAGTGACCGGACGAGAGCTCAGAATCCACTCGACAGAGCAAGCCCTCAGCTACCCCTTGGTCCAGGCACGGCATTAAAGGCTCCAAAATCCCCCTACGTCGAGCCTCTTCTTCTGCATCGACAACCCGTCTCCTGATCTTACCGACGTAGATATTGTCATCGTCTCTCAGGCGATAACTGGTACGGGCCACATCAAGCAGACTCAATGCGTAGTCTTTCCTATGCTCCGGAAATGAAGCCAGAAATCGCGAAACTAGATTCTCAACTATCTTTTTGTTTGTCTTTGAACCTTTTGAGCCTATTTCCATGTAACTGCTCATCAAGGTCGCCAATTGCCGCGAATCCTCGAATAGAGGCGCTGAACCCCATGAAAGATCCCCGAATGCGTCTTTAAAATCCCCTATGAGCTTGAGAACATTCGATTCGCATTGTTCGACCTTTCCCTGGTACAGACACTGAAGCGAAGTGGGGTCCTCCTGAAGTATACTTGCAAGCTCTCCTATCATAGAGTTTCGTTTGACGCTGAGCATGTCTGTTGCGCCCAGGAGATTCATGAACTCGAAAGGGTCGTCCGGACGTACCCGATCATTGTAGACCTCGGCGAACAAGCGCATACCATGCGCAAACGGGATGCACTTTTCCTTGTAGACATTTTCCCATTTATTCAGGATACCTTTCCGCCGATCAATCTCCTGTATCAAATGTTGATCCGACAGGAGCGAGAGATCCATGACCCCTAAATAGAAGGCTTCCTCTTTCATCGCCGGGAGCAATGAGTTTTCAATTTCGCTTCTCAACTCAACCAGGTTTTGAAATGTCCTTCGGAGGCTCAAATACCAGCGGCGTTCATCACCATCAACGGCTTCGGCTGAAGTTATAGGCCGGGACTGAAGCGTAAACAGAGTGGGGCCACGATAGGTCCATTCAACATCTTGAGGACATCCGAACAGCTCCTCCATCCTTCGCGAAAGCTCGTAAACCTCCATGACTTGATCTGGATCAAGAGGCGGGGATGTGATTGCAGATGGAGCCGATAACTGTTTTTGCTCTTCGGCGGCATTAGAACTGTTTTCTCCAGGCGCTCGAAATGCAATGATCGCACCCCGGTACCTATCCAAAATCCAGCGATGTGGCTCCACCGAACCGTCGACGAGTTCCCGGTTTAATCCGTGTACTGCCTCGACAACTGCTTGGTGCGGATTTACCGGACTTACACCGAATATAACTCCGGAGCTATCCCCGTCTACCATTTCCTGAATAACGACGGCCATAGAACTGTTGTGGGGATCCAGTTTCAGTTCCTGGCGATAGATCAGCGCTCTGTCTGAGAATAATGATGCCCACACAAGACGGACATGGTCCAGAATATCCTCTATTCCTGAGACATGGAGGTACGACTCGTGCAAACCGGCAAATGAAAGCCTTGATGAGTCTTCGCCAGGCGCAGAAGATCTTACGGCAACACATCTGTTAACGAAAACCGGCTCGGTTAACTCGACAATCATTCGTTTGAGTCCTACGGGGACGGGTGTCGTGAGGAAAAGGTTGCGTAATCGGAGGGAGGTGTCCCAAAGTTCTTCCCATCGCATATCGCTGAATGCCTTGCGCTCTATCTCGATAAGGATTTTGTCCCGAATACCCGTTTCCACCACGAAAGTTTGATAAGCCTGTGTGGTGAGACAGATAGTGTATGGTACCTTCACGCCTGATTTGTATATACGGCCGAGGGCGGCAGCCTTTCCTCCTACAAGGGAGACTTCGGATCCGGCGAGTTGATCGAGTGAGAGCGCTAGGGTCATGATTTTGGATTCAGTATGGTCATGTTCTGGAAACCACTGGGCTGTCAGTCTAATGGGTCCAAGACTTTCTTGGCCTCCGGAACCGCATTTTGTGGCTTGATTTTACACCAGCCTCGATAAATTTTGCCAGCCTCATCTATAATCCGCTCCGAAACGTTGACCTGCGTGTGGAGATGTGTAAAAATTATCGGGTATTTCCCGCTTTCTACAGAAGATTTGGCCTAGCTTATGTCGAAGGATGGTAGTCGTCATGGAAGGGCGGATCAAACTGGAGTCGGCGCGTTCCTCTTGGGCCAGAATGCCCCTTACAACCTTGGATACAACTGAGATCCGTTCATTTGGGACACCTTCCCTGAAATCAAAATCTAGGGGATTTATAGAATTCCTGTAGCTGATCTCGGGGTCAACGGGAAATGAAAACACTGATCGTAGGAGGAAACGGGTTTGTAGGATCGTATCTCAGCCCCTTTCTTGTAGAAAAACGCTTTGACGTAACCATCATGGCGAGAGCGCCGGAGAGGGAAGCGAGGGTCCCACCTGATGTGAAGACGCTCGCGGCGGACGCAACCAAGCCTGGACCGCGACAAGAGGAAATATCGAATTTCGACCTGCTCAGCAACTTTACAGGGGTTTCAGTCTACAAGAGATGGGATGACGCGCACAAGAAACTGCTCAGAGATAAGAAAATTCTCACTACACGCTACCTAGTGGAAGCTCTTCCCTGGGATGCTGAAAGGAAAATCACCCTGATCAATATCTCTAGGGCAGGGACTTATGGCGACTGGGGGGATGAAGAGCTTTCCGAGAGTGCGCTTCCGGGTTCTGACTTCCTTTCTCATCTCGCTCAAGACTGGGAAGCGGAAGCCTGCAAGGCCGAGCAGAAGTGGGTCAGGGTGCTGACACCAGATTAGGGATAATCTTGGGAAATGGGGTGGAGCGCTTAATCAGATGGTCCTACCCTTAGGACGCTGGCCCTCAACAAGAACTAAAGGGAGGACAATAATGATTGAAAACTTTGATCCGGTGTTGCTGGCACGCATTCAGTTTGCTTTCACCGTTTCGTTTCACATTCTTTTCCCGGCCTTCACCATAGGCCTGGCCAGTTGGTTAGCCGTACTCGAGTGGCGATGGCTCTCGACTGGCGAGTCCTCCTATGCACAGACATACCGCATGTGGGTCAAGATTTTTGCCGTAACATTCGGCA
>JBMFSZ010000414.1:0-3220 GCA_049967315.1 Desulfomonilaceae bacterium | reverse complement strand
ACCACACGTGACTACCAACGGTTCAGTACTATGGCGCTTCAATGACTATCAGGTTCGTAAAAACTGTTCGATCGATTCTGAAAAGGGCCATAGTCTATCTTGCGATTCTTACCATCATTGTTGCAGTCGTAATCAGCTCAATCGTCATCTGGACTTTTGAAGTAAAATTGAAGCGGTGGCCAACAATGATATTTAGCGCGCCCACGAACATAAGCGTAGGCAGCGACATCGACAACTTGCAATTCTCTGGCCGCTTGACAAGACTTGGTTATACCGAGAGCCAGTCAGCTTCACCCCCGGTAGGGCAATGGTCACAATCTGGCGACGAGTTGAGAATTTTTCTCAGATACTGTCCCTTCGTTGGAGATAAACTTGTTGAAGGACCCGTAACTATTACCCTTGATGACTCCATAATCAAGTCCATCAGGCTGATGCGTTCTTCGCAGGATATAAGAAGTTTTCAGCTCGAACCCGAGTTGATCGGCATCCTGCCAGCCAAAGGCCGACCTCCCGAGATGTGCATACCTGTTCCCATTGATCAGGTACCGCAATTACTTAAAGACGCCGTGCTGCTCACCGAGGACAACCGTTTCTACACCCATAGCGGTATAGACGTAATCTCTATTTACAGGGCCTTAATTTCCAATCTCCAGGCTGGACGCTACGTCCAGGGCGGAAGCACGGTTACCCAGCAGCTCATCAAGATGACACTTCTAAGCCCTGAAAAAACATTGTGGCGCAAGTCTCTGGAAATTGTGCTTTCCTTGGGGGCAGACGCCATTTTCAGCAAAGACACCATCCTGCAAGCTTATCTTAACCGCGTTTATCTTGGACAGTTTGGATCAATCCCGGTACTGGGGGTTTCAGAGGCGGCGCGTAATTTTTTTGGGAAAGCCGTGGATCAACTGGACGCCTCTGAGTGCGCGCTGATTGCAGCGATAATTCGGGCTCCAAACGTCATCACCCCGTTCCGTCACCCTGAACGGACCCGTTCCAGACGCAACATGATACTGGGATTGCTATTGCGGCAAGGAAAGATATCCCAAGAAACTTACGAGGCATCCATCGCCAGGCCAGTCCGGATGTTTAAATCCGGCGCGCCCCCACCGAAAGCGGGATCGTTTATCGATCTGGTTAAAACGCAATTGTTATCGGAGCAGAATGCGGCTGACACCGGGAAGAACTACATAGCCACATCTCTCGATCCACTCCTTCAGGCTCAACTGGAAATCAATTTGAGAAAATTGGGAGATCTGGCCCAACAGAGCTACGCTATTGTAGTGAATCCGGCATGGGGCTCCATTCTGGGGTACATGGCCCCCACTGTGGACAGGTGGGATGGCGATGGCGGTAGCCTTGGACTCTTTGCCCCGATGGCCGTTGTTCCGGCCTTTACCCCTCAAAGAGTCAATGACCCCCTGTTTACACTAGCGTCACGGATTACTCTTTCACGAAACGACAAGCGACGGTTAGCATTCCAGGAAGCGTTCAAGACAGACAGGAAGGACCTGATCGGAAAAATTATTGAAGTCACCGGAACTGACAGGGTGATCGAATCCCTCGGAGAATTTGGGATTGAAGCCCAGGTTTCAAGGGACTCGGAAATATTGACAAGGAGAATGACGCCGTTTCAGGTGGCCCAAAGCTACTGCCTTCTGGCGAATCTGGGAACCGCAAGGGCTATCAACTGCCGCAGATTGCAAATCTCTGACAACCAACCCGGAACTCCCGCTGAATTTCGTGTCTCTTTTCCCTCCTCTGTATTATTCATTATTAATAGCATCATCAGAGATGTCCACGATCTCAAAGATGTTAATGACAGCCCCAGGAAACTACTGCTTAGCCCTTCTTTTCTGTCGTCAACCGACAACATTGGAAGCTGGTCAATAGCCTATAACAGGTCAGCGCTGGTTTTGCTCCGTATACCATCAGTGAGTTTATCAACAAAATTTTTGAGGAAATTAACCCTGCATATCTTACCCCCGCCTAACCTTGAACCAGGCTCCAATTCCGGAATTCCACCTGGACTTGTTTTCAGAAAATTGTGCGAGGAATCCGGATTGAGAGCTACATCGACCTGTCCGCATGTAAGTTTGCTACCATTTATTGCTGGTACTCAACCTGATGAATGGTGCACACTGAGGCACGAGACCGAGTCAAAACCCGGCTCCGCAGAAAAAAAGGGCCTTGAGCCCAAATAGGCTTGAAAAGGGAAAATATCGGATTAGACTCTTTTCGAAGCATCAACTTGAAAAGAACCACTTAAGGAGGTCAATCGTGGACGAATTTGTAAAAAAACATCAGGAAATTATTTTCGAAACAACAGTGAATTCCCTCGAAAAAAATGGTTTCAAAGCTTTTTGGGTCAATTCCAAAGAGGAAGCCGCTAACAAAATCCTCGAGATAGCGAAAGACTGTTCCTCTGTCGGTGTTGCCGGAACCCACACCGTGCGTGCTTTGGATGTTTTACCGAAACTTGAGCAGGCCGGGAAGCAGATGTTTGACCACTGGAAATTCAAACCTGGGACACCCGAAGAACTCGAATGCAGAAAAAACCAGAGCAGGGCTGATTTGTTTCTTGTTTCCGCAAACGCGGTTACCATGGATGGCGAAATAGTCAATCGTGACGGATGTGGAAACCGAATAAACGCTATGACTTTCGGTCCCAAGAAAGTCGTTATAGTGATTGGCAAAAACAAGATAACACCTGATCTGGAATCCGCCTTTTCCAGAATTGAAGAGACAGCGGGACCTCTCCGGGCCATGAGCTTGAACCGTAAAACCCCATGCGTCAAAACGGGCTATTGCATGGATTGTGATTCACCGGAACGCATTTGTCGGATTACCAGCATAATTCATAAACGCCCGATGATGACGGATATCACTGTAATCATCATTCCAGAGGATCTGGGTTACTAACATGCGTATTCAAGTCAGCGCGCCCAATCGTATTGACATAGCCGGTGGCACGACGGATCTCTATCCTTTATATCTGCTGATGTACGGTGGTTTCACAGTAAATGTGGCCATCACGGTCCCCAGCACGGTGACACTGACAACTATTGATGATTCTCGGTTCAGGCTGTGTTCCGAAGATTTAGGCGAGTCCTTCGAATGTCATCGTCTGGAGGACCTCCCTGTCACAGGGCCACTCGGCCTTTTGGGTCTTACCCTGAAACAGTTTCCGCCTCCAAAAGGGTTGAGCGTAACGACAAATAAT
>JBMFSZ010000413.1:0-3238 GCA_049967315.1 Desulfomonilaceae bacterium | reverse complement strand
GTGGTTTGGGCAAAGAAACACCTGAGGACCGACATATTCTTGAAGGTCTTGTATGGAAGGAAATCGTCAATCGCGTTTCAAATGAATCTGAATTGAGCCTTTTTTTCGAAAGATCCCCAAATTGGCCGTTTGCAACTTCCCAGAGAGGGAAGATCGACCAACTCATGGCCCTATACAAAAGCCAATCTAAAAGTAAATCTAAAGACAAAAAGCTTATTCTCGATCGCGAAAAGAAAAAACTTGCGGATGCCGGGATATCCGGCTCCGCCGTCGTCCCCAAATTTACAAAAAGCATGGAAATGACTAATCTGGAGGAATTGCTACAGCAATTCCGCAAATCTTTGGCGTGACCAGAGTCGTGAGCGAAAGCCGGCTGCAGCGATTTAGTGGTTGGGGCCCTGGCGGAACCACAAATCATTCTCAATTATGAGAGGCTTACTGCGGAGTAGAATCCTAGGGAGCGTCAACGTCAATGAAACTCCCTGGTCCCAATAAATATTTCTTCAGACTGATCAACAAACACGTTTTACTCTTTGGATATCTTATCCCTTGGGCGTGGCAAAGATTCCTTAACTCAGAAACCGCATCTGATGCCATCTTGACTTTGAACGCCGTGCCGAGTTCCTTTCCATTTCTGTTTGCCATCTGGCAACTCCTTCTATTTTCAAGACTTTAGAGCAATCCTCATATCTGAACCAGTATCCATTTTTGCTAGGCCATTGACGTGATTTGTTTGAGCAGAGGTTTTTTAGAATAGAAAAAATGGATCCCATGAGAGAATTTACTCGACAACGAAAAATGGGATGCGCTAGATTGTGTATACAGTATACAAGGCTAATCTCTCGTAACCAATTTCCTGTCAACCTCTTTCTGTAATCCGTTCGATTGCCCTGTTCCAATAACTTTGAACCAGGCTGCGCTGAGAGAAGTGACGGAAAGGGTCAAGTTGTTAATCACGCGTCCGGGAATCCACGAAAGGTGGCGGACGTGGAATGATTGTTGAGCATCTTAGGAGGAATAATAAATGCGTGTATTTGTGCTAGGAGGCGCCGGTGGAATGGGTCAGGGTGTTGCCCGGGATCTAATCAAGCAACAACAAGTAACGGCAGTTGTTTTAGGAGATTTGTACCCAGACCGGGAGCGACTGACTCTGAAATTGCGTGAGAGTGAGAAAGTTGAACTGATAAAGATGGATGTGAATGATCATACAGGCATGGTAAACGCATTCAAGAAAAATGATGTGGTGATTAACTGTGCCGGTCCGTTTTATAAAACAGCTGTCCCGGTCGCCAGGGCGGCCGTTGAGGCAAAGGTAAACTACATTGATATTTGTGACGATTATGAGGGGACAGAGGTGCTCTTTAACTCAGAGATAGACCGAATCGCCAGAGAATCTGGCATAACGGTTCTCACCGGAATGGGTTCAGACCCAGGAACTAACAATGTTTTGGTCAAGTGGTACGCGGACCATCTTGATAGTGTTGACGACATTTACCTCTATTGGGTTGTGAGTATTGCGGAGCTTGCAGGAGCGGCCTGGGATCACAGCCTGCATATGACTCTTGGAAAGATACCCCAGTATCTGAACGGTGAACTGGTCCATGTGGAAGGTGGCACAGGAGAAGTCACAGCCAACTTCCTCGAACCTCTTGGAACGTGTCATCTCCGCTACGTGGGGCATCCCCAGCCCCTGACGATTCCGAAATACATCAAAGGCGTGAAAAACGTAATAATCAAGGGCGCTCTCATTCCGTTATGGGTGGATGAACTGATAAAGCAACAAAAAGATACTGGTTTTTTAAATACAGAACCCATTGACGTAAAAGGTACCAAAGTGACCCCATATGATCTTGCCCTGAAACTTTGGGAGACAATTCCTAAGGGCCGTGACAATGGGCCCCAGTCCTCGGGACTCAAGGTCATTGTTAAGGGACGAAGAGGTGGCTCTAGCGTCACATACACGGCCGACATGGTGGGTAGGATGGCCCCCGGGACCGGCCTTCCAGCATCCATCGCAGCGCTTATGATGGATGAAGGCCACGTGACGGTAAATGGGGTGGTAGCCCCTGAAGGCTGTATCGATCCTGCAATATTCCTTGCCGCATTCTTGAAAAGAGGCGCAAGAATCCACCAGTCGGAGACCATTTCGTCACTGGTTACTGTCTAGCCTGGTTCAGGAGACTTGCAATGAAAGAGATAAACAAACTCAACATAACCAATAGCCAAAAGCTTTTTGAAGAAGCCATCGGCCTCGTACCCGGAGGAGTTCTGGGCGCTAGAAAACCAGGAGACTTCATCGAAGGAGAATATCCGATTTTTCTCGAAAGTGGCAAAGGTTGCCGTCTCACCGACGTAGATGGCAACGAATTCATTGACTTCCTCTGTGGTTATGGCCCCGTCATTCTCGGTTACCGTGAGGAAGAAGTGGATGAGGCTGTATACAAGCAGATAAGAGACAAGGGGTTCTGTTTTACACTTACGCAGAAATATCAAAATCTTCTGGCGAGAAAATTGACGGAACTTGTGCCGTGCTCTGAACTGAGCATATTCCTGAAAACTGGATCTGACGCCACTACGGCAAGTATTCGTATCGCGCGAGCTTACACAAACAGGCTAAATATAATGCGTTGTGGATATCATGGTTGGCATGACTGGTGCGTAGAAATGAAAGGAGGCATTCCAGCCAAGCTCTTTGAAGATGTCTTTGAATTTCAGTACAATAATCTTGAACAGTTAGCAGACCTGATGGCAACACACGGAGACCAGACAGCCGCTATCATCATGACACCTTTCGGCCATCCCAATCATCAAGAGATGCAAATTCCGAAGCCGGGATTTCTTGAGGGAGTTAGGCGCCTTGCTGACAAGTATGGCGCAGTTTTGATCTATGATGAAATTCGTACCGGTTTCAGACTTTCAATGGGTGGCGCTCAGAAACTTTATGGGGTCACTCCAGACTTGAGCGTTCTTGGAAAGGCAATCGCCAACGGCTATCCCATCTCTGTTGTAACCGGTAAAAAGGAAGTCATGATGGCGGCGGCCGACAAACTTTTCATTTCTTCAACCTTTTTCCCCAATAGCGACGCCTTTATTGCAGCCTTAAAGACCATAGAAATCCTTGAGCGAGACAATGTCCTGGAAAACATCTGGGAAAAAGGCGAAAGATTCATCAAAAAGATCCAGGCATTGATCGATAAACATGATGTAGGAGCCGAACTGACAGGAGTGGGTCCCATGT
>JBMFSZ010000412.1:0-3239 GCA_049967315.1 Desulfomonilaceae bacterium | reverse complement strand
GTGCTAATCAGACCGATAGCAGGGACAAGAGGCCGCTCAGACGATCCGGAAGAAGACAAAGCCCTGGAAATGGAACTCATGGAATCAGAGAAGGAGAGGGCCGAACATGTAATGTTGGTTGATCTTGCAAGAAACGATGCAGGACGGGTCTGCAAATATGGCTCAGTCATAGTCGATCCATACATGATAGTTGAGCGCTACAGCCACGTTATGCATATTGTCTCTCAAGTCACGGGTGACTTACGAGAGGATCTGGACGCGTGGGACGCATTTATAGCGGGTTTTCCGGCGGGTACTGTTTCAGGAGCCCCGAAAATCCGGGCAATGGAAATTATAGACGATCTTGAGATTGCTCCACGTGGCCCTTACGGAGGAGCTGTGGGTTACTGGGGACCCGGACGAACCATGGACACGTGTATTGCTATCCGAATGATTCAATTTTATGAAGACAGATTTGTCCTGCAGGCCGGAGCGGGAATTGTGGCAGACTCCTCACCAATTTTTGAATATGAGGAGATCATGAGAAAAGCAGCGCATGGAATAGCATCTGTCCGTGCAGCTATGGGAGGCGCCGCATGATACTTTTAATCGACAATTATGACTCGTTTACTTTCAATGTAGCCCATGCGTTCGGGAAATTGGGCAAACAAATTCAAGTAGTTCGAAATGACATGATTGGGATAGATCAAATTGGCGCCATGAATCCGGAGGCAATTGTCATATCTCCAGGTCCGGGACGTCCTGAAGAATCCGGGGTCACTTGCGCTACTATCCGTAACTATGCTGGTAAAATCCCCATACTTGGTGTTTGTCTTGGACATCAGGCAATAGGACAAGTATTTGGAGCGACAATTACCCGAGCGTTGAGCCCCGTTCATGGCAAGGTTTCAGATATATTCCACGATGGCGAAGGCCTTTTTAAAGGCTTGGCAACCCCCTTTTTGGCGGCTCGATACCATTCGTTGATTGTCCGCAGGGATACAGTATCGGGCCCGTTAGTTGTTACAGCTGAAACGTCGGAAGGCGAAGTAATGGGACTTCGGAGCAAGGAATTGAAACTGGAAGGGGTTCAATTCCATCCAGAGTCGATTGCCACTCAACGGGGAATGGAGCTATTCAGTAACTTTCTGAAAACTTACGTGGATGGGGTCTGTTGAACGATGAAACTTTCAGGAGCTTTTAAACTACCGGGTGACAAATCCATATCGCATAGAATTGCTCTATTGTCTCTTATCGCCTCTGGTGAATGCGAAGTCTCCAACTATTCCACGGCTCAGGATTGTATCACCTCCGCGAAAGTGGTGAATTCTCTTGGGGGGGTTGCAAGATTTTCCGGAGGAAAGCTTGTTTTGTCCTCGATGGGATACAGGCTCAAAAATAGAGCTGATATTGATTGCGGAAACTCAGGGACTACCATGAGGTTGCTTATGGGTATTCTGGCGTCGGTTCCCGGAAAGTTCTGCCTAATAGGGGACGAATCCCTGATGAAACGCCCGATGGAAAGGGTCGCAAAGCCCTTGCGCCAAATGGGAGCGAAGATCTCCTGCGCTGTGTCTGGGATCCCGCCTGTAAATGTGGAAGGTAATGCTCTCACCGGGATTGATTATACTCTTCCGGTACCTAGCGCCCAGTTAAAAAGCGCCATTCTGCTGGCTGGCCTTAACGCTGAAGGGGTCACGAGGGTGATGGAGCCCGTCAAAAGTAGAGATCACACTGAGAACATGCTTAAAGCCTTTGGGGGTGAAATTTCCTTTCGTGGTGGCTCCTGGAGCGTCCAAAGATCAGACATAAAGCTGCCATCAAATTTCAATGTTCCGGGGGACCCTTCTTCTGCTGCGTTTTTCCTATGTGGGGCTGCTCTGATTCAGGGTAGCGAAGTCGTTGCTGAAAGTATATTACTGAATCCTACTCGTATAAAATTTCTTGAAAAGATCAATCAAATGGGTGTCCAAATCGAGATTCAACCAAAAGGGGATTTCCCAGAACCATGGGGGAACGTCATGTCACGTTATTCGGGTCAACTTTCTCCATGTAACATCGCGCCTGATGAACTCCCCCTGCTCATTGATGAAGTGCCCGTTTTAGCTTTGCTGGCGACTCAGGCGGACGGGGTTTCCGAATTTCAGGAAATCAGTGAACTTAGAATAAAGGAATCAGACCGAATTGCGGCTCTTGTTTCGGAATTGGGAAAGATGGGCGCTAAGTTACAGATTAAAGGATCCAATTTGCTGATAAACGGTCCTTGTCAGTTGAGACGTGCCAATAGTCTGGAGTCTTTTGGCGATCATAGAATAGCAATGACCCTGGCGTTGGCTTGTTTAATGACAGGCGCCACCCCATCGATCAGCGATATTTCGTGTGTTTCAATCTCGTACCCTGGGTTCTTCAACACTATGCGGGAATTGGCCTCATGAACGTATACTGTGTCATTGGAGACCAGCGAGTAAAAAGGTCTCTTTCACCCATAATGCATAACTCGGTCTTTTCTGGCCTGGGACTGGATTCAAAGTATGTATCGTTTGCGGTCGAACCGGATGACCTGAAAAACGCTGTCCTGGGAATAAAATCTTTAAACATTTCTGGCGCAAACGTTACTGTCCCTCACAAAGAAACGATCATTCCTTTCCTTGACGGCCTTTCTGACAGCGCTGAATTTGTGGGAGCTGTCAATACACTGGTTTGGGACGGAAAGGGTATATTGGGACATAACACCGATGTTGGAGGATTTGGGGATTTACTCGATAGATTTGGAATACATGCCCAAGACTCCAATGTGTTGATAGTTGGCGCAGGTGGAGCTACCAGGGCTGTCCTATGTTCATTTGTCGAACGTGGTTATAATAACGTGGGAGTTATTAACAGGACCCTAGAAAAGGCGGTGGCGCTTACTACCAGACTGGGAGGCGTGGCAATACCCATTGAAAGCATCGGTGATTCTTTGCCCTCCGTCACGATTTTGGTAAACACGACCAGCGCATCCGATTTCAACGAGCAATCACATTTTACCCGGACCATTTTCGATTTTTCTCGGTTTGACAACCTCAAGATGGTTGTGGACATAAACTATGGAAGAAAATCGAATTTCTGGGCCGATCTGGCAAAAAAGCACGATGTTAAATTCGCTGATGGTTTATATATGTTGGCTGCGCAAGCCAGACGAAGTTTTCACTTGTGGACAGGATTGCTCCCGCAAATGGAAAATTTTCTTCATCCTTTAGGACTTTCTGAATGAATGGAAA
>JBMFSZ010000411.1:0-3239 GCA_049967315.1 Desulfomonilaceae bacterium | reverse complement strand
CTGACACAAAAATTTTGCCTACGGCCTTGACACTATCTAAACCGGTCAAGTTAGAAGTGACTTCTGGTTGAAGCATAACCATACTCCGTTAAAATGGGGCTAAATAAACATTCAATTAACATACAAAATGACCGATCACCTCGCTGGCCCTTTGAATGTCCTGCGGGGTATGATCACTCATCAGCGTGAGTCTAAGTCTTGCGGCTCCCGCTGGCACCGATGGGAACCTGATTCCTTGAACGAACAATCCTTCCTCTAGACAAGCCCGACTAATTTTCATAGTCAGATCAGAAGGCCCAATAACAATCGGTAATATTTGGCAAGCAAATTCCCTGGGTGGCAATATGTTTTCTAGAAGCCTATTCATAAGCTCAACATTTTTTTTGAGACGGATTCGTCTAAGATCACCTTCAGGCGAGATGATAATCTTGAGCGCCTCCATCGTTGCAGCCGACAGAGCGGGTGAATGGGCGGTCGTGAAAATAAAAGGTCTTGCTTTATTTACCAGTAGGTCAATCAGATAGCGGCTGCCAGCTACGTACGCGCCGCTGACACCTACTGCTTTACCCAAGGTTCCCATCTGTACATCAGGAACGACATCCATTTCAGCGCAAAGCCCGGCCCCTGACGGACCATAAATTCCGGTAGCATGGGCTTCATCAACAACCATGAAGGTGTCACTACTCTGACAAAGGTCTGAAAGTTCTCTAAGAGGAGCCTGATCTCCATCCATTGAAAAAATTGATTCTGTCACCAGGAGTTTCCTCCTGAAACCACTTTTCCTCAAAGCCTCAAACGCGCTACTTGGATCACAATGTCTGTAAACCAGGGTTTTGCCGCGCGACAAGCGGCAACCATCTATTATACTGGCATGATTTAATTCATCAGAAACAATCAGATCGTTTTTATCTGTTAGCGAAGTGAGGATTGACAAATTGGCCTGATAGCCACTTCCAAAAACTAGGGCGGCCTCCGTGTTCTTCCATTTTGCTATAAATTGTTCCAACTTGCGATGGCTGGGGGAGTTGCCAGCTATTAAACGGGACGCGGTAGAACCAACCCCATAAGTTTTCGCGGCTTGCGAAAAACTGTCGATAATTCTGGGATGACATGCAAGACCTAGGTAATTATTACTCGAAAAATTAAGAACTTCCCGACCTTCAACATTGATATTTCTGCCGGGAATTCCACGAACTTCGGGCATTCTGCGGTAAAGCGATGTTTTTTGTAACGTTTCGATCTCGCCTTTGAGATCCCAATTTTTTGAGGGGTTTTTCAGCATATCGTGGACTCAGCCTAATTACATAATATATAATAATAGCGACTGGATTTTAAAAATAGCAAAAAATCTGGTCGTATGACAACGGAGTCAGAATTGTAGTATGAAGATTCGATTTTGGGGAACCCGAGGTTCGATTGCTGTGCCAGGACCGGAAACGGTGACTTTTGGAGGTAACACCACTTGTGTAGAAGTCACGACAGACTTGGGTCACAGCGCTGTTATTGACGCTGGCACGGGCATAAGAATACTCGGTGATTCTTTGCTGAAACGTTCCAAAATAAGATCTATAAATCTTTTCATGACACACATCCACTGGGATCACCTGATGGGACTGCCTTTCTTTGGGCCACTTTTCCATCAGGATTTTCGCATAATCGTGAATGGTTGCAGAAAGTGTTTCGATGGGATGAAACGGGTCTTCAGTAGTGACTACGTGGATGGAACCTGGCCAGTTTGTTTCAGGGATCTTAAAGCCAGGATCGAACCGCCAAAAGAAATCCCTATGGGGACCATTGAACTAGAAGACGTTGTTGTAGAGCAACATAGGCTTCAGCATCCACAGGGAGGTCTAGGGTTCAAGTTTAAGGAATCCGGAAAGAAATTTATTTTTTTAACGGACAACGAATTGACCGATGAAGGTTGGGAAGGCACACGTTTCAAAGACTTTGTCGAGTTTTGTAGTGGAGTGGATTTGTTAGTTCATGACTGCCAGTACCTTCCGGAAGAGCTCGACAAGAGGCGAGGTTGGGGACATTCAGATACCAAATCCGTCGCAAAACTTGCCGTGGAGACTGGCGCTAAACAATTGATACTTTTTCATCATGACCCGTGGCGCACAGATGAGGGGGTCCAAAAGCTTGTAGAGCGATGCGGGGCAGAACTAGATCGTATGAACGCATCAATCAGGCTTGACGCTGCACGGGAGGGCGCAACGATTACATTATAAATACTTACACCTCAAATCTTAAGGACTGACCTGATCGATTTTATCTGTTCACACTTGAACAAATGAGCCGAAATTCCAAAAATAATCATCCCAGCAAAAATTGAACATACCAGAATTATAAGGTTTTTACTCGTCAATCCATTGGGCCATGTCCCAAAAGTCTGTATGTATCTTACGAATGCGCCCATTACTATCGATGCTGCGGAAATTTTTAAAATAGAGATCAAAAATTTTGTTGTCTCAAACCATTTTATTCGTTTAATCAGGATCAGAAACAACGAAAGAAAATTAAACGCTGCCGCAATAGTCGTAGCAAGAGCCAACCCCCCGTGCCTCATTGGCCCCATCAACATCAATCCTACCGCCAGATTGACTATCACAGCTCCTAGCGAGATCCATAGAGGTGTCTTGGTGTCTTTCAACGAAAAAAAAGCCTGAGTGACTACTTTAAGACCTGAAAAAGCCCACAAACCCGCAGTATACCACAACAGAGCGTAGGCCGTTTCAGTTGTGTCGGTACGCAAGAATTTCCCATGCTGGAACAGAACCCCGACGATGGGCTCTCTCAAAATTATGAGGGCGACGGAAGCTGGAATCGTAAAAAACGCGATAAGCCGTAAGGAAAAAGACACAGACTCACCAAGGCCCTTGTAATCACCAGTGCTCGCCAAACGGGACATCGACGGCAGAGCCGCTGCCCCCAGGGCTATTGCAAAGACTCCTAACGGAAGCTGGACGAGTCTGTCTGCATAATAAAGCCAGGACACACTTCCAGCAGGTAACATGGATGCCAGTATTGTTCCGACAAGTACATTCACCTGATAAACGGCTCCACCCACTGCTGCAGGCACAAATAGCTTCCCCATGGTCTTCAGAGGAGGATACTTGAAATTAAAGTCAGGCTTCAGGCTGACTCCTTCAGCTATCAAAGAAGGTATTTGGAGGCATAACTGAAACACTCCTGCAGCGGTTACAGCCCAGGAAAGAGAATTGTACGAGGCCCAATGTAAG
>JBMFSZ010000410.1:0-3248 GCA_049967315.1 Desulfomonilaceae bacterium | reverse complement strand
CCTTAACAAACGACGAAAAACCAGGTACGAGCCTTTGAACGCGCCATGTCGTTCCATAGCTTCTATAGCATATTCAGAGCACGTAGGCACAAATCGGCACGAAGATGGAAATATCGGAGATAGAAAGACCTGGTAGGATCTTATCAGCGCAATCAAAATCCGCTTCACTATTAAAACCCTTGCCCGACCACACGATCAAGCTCTGCAAATATTTCACGGGTCCCTAATCTAGCCGACCCTTGGACCGCTATTATAACAATGTCGATACCAGGAGGCAGTTTTTGCCTGCTATGCCTGAAGTATTCCCTCAGTCTTCTCTTTACCCAGTTTCTAGCGCAAGAATTTCCCACCTTCTTGCTGACTGATATTCCAACCCGTCTTAAACCAGCGTCATTTACGCGCCACCGCAAAATGAAATGGGGCGATCGGATTTTATGCCCCTCTACCATAATTTGTCGGTATTCTAGAGATCGGCGAATTCGGTCCGACTTAGTGAGCTTGAAGTCGCCAGAACTAGACTGCAAGCCTTTGTCGTCCCTTGGCTCTTCTTCTTTTGAGGACAAGGCGTCCATTCTTTGTGCTCATTCGAACCCGGAACCCATGAGTCCTTTTTCTAGAGAGATTGCTAGGCTGAAATGTCCTTTTCACTGTTCAGTTACCAACTTTCAAACTTTTTTCTAAAAGGGTAATTCAATCAGATGTGAAAGACTAAGTCAAGATCCTTTTGTAACGTTAAGCTAACTATGGCTTTGTCAGAAAACAAAAGGGAAATTTCTCACCGCCCTAACCAATTACTGTAAAAATATTTCCCGCTAAATTCTTCGATCCCAGCCATTTGTGGGACTCCAGCTAATTTAGCCGCGTCCTACTTGCCTAATTGAATCAAAGCGTTAGGGATGAGCCAAAAAAAAAGCCCTAGGAGGGGGCTTGAATAGGTATGGTTTTGTTTCTTCTTTATACAAATTAATATGCAATCACCATACCACAATCACTAAATCATTCCAACGCCCCATCTAAAAATATTACATCAACTAAAATGGTATGAAATTAATGTATTATATATTTAAATTAAATTAAAATATTGCATTTAATTCTTTCTAGTGATAATTCCGGAACATAATTTATAAGGGGTTTCAACAGTGACCATCCAAGTCATCTTCTCAATCATACAAATCGTGGCTATGGTTTCATCTCTGGTTATATGGCGAATGTGGATCAAGAAAAAACTGGCCTCGTCTTTTCTAATCGAGGACGAAGATCGGTTCCTCTTTCCGTTCCGCTATATTTCATGGGTCCTCGGTGGGGTCGTCCTGGTTACAATTCTTGCCCAGGTTCACTTCTTGTGGGTATCAGGCAAACTAAGCAAGGAAGACTCGAAGATTCAGGCCGTTTATACGAAGGTCGAGAACCAGGGTCATAACGTGGATGAAATGAAACGAATTATTGAGAAACTGAGCCGTGACGTGGAACTAAATTTCAAGGCGCTCAAAGTTTTTGGCAAAGACCAACTGAATCAGATGAGAAGCAATAAACTCACCAATGACTTACGGCTTCGGCAAAACGACCCAACGCAAAAGGACATATCTTCAACCAAATCCACCCCTATTAAATCAGCTTCACTCCAAAATCCTTTCGGCCAGGAAGCCAAAGCCTCATCAGCGTCGTCGATCACAGACTCCACAAAAAGGGTAGACCACTCGATAAAAGATTCCTCTTCAATGCGTCTAAACCGCAGAGGTAAAGCCACAACCGACAATTTGAGAGTCCGAAAACAACCGAGTGAAGAATCGCAAATAGTGGACAGGTTGATGGCTGGTCAACCCGTCAAGATCACGGAAAAGAAAGTGTCTGGAGACAAAATCTGGTTTAGAGTGATAACTCCATCCGGCAAGGCGGGATGGGTAGACTATAGCTATGTAAGACTCGATGGAGCTGCATAACCTGAAGCATCCTAATTTCGTACCTCATCCTCCGCTCAGTTATTTTTGGCAGTCGAGCCTATAAACGAAAAATCGGCTACCACATTGAACAACTCGGATATCCTGTTAAGAAGAGCCAGTCTGTTAGCCTTAACATTGGGATCTTCCGCCATTACCAGGACTGAATCAAAAAACTGGTCAATCGGTTCTTTCAACTCAGTCATGGTTTCAAGTGCACCCGAATAATCACCATCTACAAAAGTCTTCCTGCATTTTTCATCTACTGACAGAAATTTTTCGTAAAGGGCCGTTTCCGCCGGGGACTGGAAACGTTCAGGCTTTAGCAAGCCTACGGGTTGGTCTTTCAGTATGTTGACAACTCTTTTGAAACCGACAAGAATCGCCTCGAAATCATGTCTCTTTTGCCATTCCGTTAAGGCGTCCAGTCTTCGCCTCGCGTCCACCACATCGCTAAAGCTGGCTCTTACTACTGCCTCCACAACATCCAGTGACGCGCCTCTGGATGTATGAAAATTTACAAATCGTGCTTTAAAGAACTCGAGAACTTCAGACTCAACATTTTCGCGTGATCTGGTTAACCTGGATCCCACCAGATCAACAGCGAGTTTAATCAGTTCGTGCAGAGAGGCCCTCCATTCGTGACGAATCAGGATTTGTATTATCGACAGGGCGTGCCTCCTAAGAGCATATGGGTCAGCCGCTCCGGATGGAATCAGGCCTACACCGAAACACCCACAAATTGTGTCCATGCGGTCTGAGATCGACAATATGGCCCCAACCACACCTTCAGGTAAGTCGTCCCCCGCTCTTGTAGGCAAATAGTGCTCCCGTATCGCTGTAGCTATTTCGTCGGCCTCACCGTCCAGTCTTGCATAATAACTACCTATAATTCCCTGGAGTTCTGGAAATTCATAGACTATTCCCGTTTCGAGGTCACATTTGCATAGTAACGCGGCGCGGTCAACAAGCTGAGCCTTTTCAGGAGCCCACATACTGGTTAGCCTCGAGGCTATGGCTGAAAACCGCTGAACCTTTTCAAACGCTGTTCCGAGTTTTGAATGGAACGTGACACCCTTCAAAGCATCCAGTCTACTAAAAAGAGGCTGCTTCCTGTCTTCCCTGAAATAGAACCTGGCATCCTCGAGTCTGGCTTTCAGTACTCTCTGGTGACCTCTACGGGATACGTCTTCGTCCCTAACTGGTGTGTTGTTAATCGCTACAAACTTGTTTGTGATTCTTCCCTGTCGATCCTGAAGGCAAAAATACCTCTGGTGTTTTTTCATGCATGTAATGAGAATGGACGCTGGC